>CAZKUL010000026.1:0-24398 GCA_964555945.1 uncultured Planctomycetales bacterium | reverse complement strand
GCCAGTACCATCATCCAAAGAAAAAGGAGAAGAAAAACTATCCCCTTGCGCAATGATCCGACCTCCTTTGCCTAAAGTCTCAACAGTAAAACGATAAAATACGCAATCAATACCAGTCAAAGGAGATATAAGAAGTTCCGTTCTTTTTGCCTTTCCACTAAGCTCCACCAATCCCATCGCTATACCACGTACGGTTGAAGTCGGAATATTCTCAATAAACCTTTTTTTACGAAGAGATATAAATCCTTTAAGAAAAAAACTAAAGCTTATAATCATTAAACTAATAGAATATGGTATAGAAAACAAAGCAAGGGCTTGGGATTTACTGAGTACAGAACGTTGCTGTAAATGGTTATTCACCTGACTGACAGTAGGCAGTTGACCATAAATATGCTGTTTGATCCGATTTTCCCGCTCTTGTTGTTGAGCCCCTAGTATTTCTTCCCTTAAACCATTTGTATTTGCATCTATGCCCAAATGTACAGCCTCATCAAGATTCTTTAACGCATAGTAATAATGCCTATTATGATATTGCACTTGGGCGATGCCGTAATAGCCTTCCGGGTCAGTCGAATAGCGTCTTTTAAGACCCTGAAACTTCATTAATGCCTTCTGCCAATCTCCCATTGCCATATAATCCACGCCCAACTCTTTATAAAACTTCTTGAGCTTTTCAGGCTCTGTTTTTACTTTATATAAATATCCTGATCTAATGGCATTCTGATAATCTTTAATCGCTCCTGCGTAATCCTTCTTATTTTCCAAACATAAGGCCCTGTCAACATAGGCATAAGGATTATCAACATTGAATTGAAGCAGCTTGTTGAGAACAGGCAGAGCTCCCTCGTAATTCTCCTCTTTAATCAGGTCCTATGCATGGCTGAGATTGTCATTCTCAGAAGCTATCGCCTCGTGTATTTCATCAACGGAATGGACGGGTTTGGATTGAAATGGATCTTGGGGTTGAGTAGTTTCTTGAGAACTGGTCTTAACCGGTGCAGTTACAGGAACAGATATTTGAAGTGCTTGCCCGTTAATGCTTTCGATTTCATCATTATAATACGTCAGCACCATGCCCACGCCAGGGTCCATGGTGATGTATTTGCTGGCATGCTCAAGGATCTTCCCCTCTAATTTTTGGCCTGATTTTAGAATAACGGTGTCAGCAAAGACGCGAGGAAAAAAGCAAAAAACAAAAACAATCGTCAGCAGAAAAAATCTGTTGAACATATAGAAATTCCTGTATCCCTATTGACTGGAGTTACTTTTAAACTAAAGACTACCATATAAATACAGGAATAACAACCGAAACACGAAAGCAGTGACTGGCACAACTTTTTGTGTAATTGTTTAGCGTCAAAAGGCCCAATCGCTTCGAAGTCGAAAAGTTGCCGTCATTGCGAGGAGCGAAGCGACGAAGCAATCTCTAAAAGAATTTATTCTGTTGGGATTGCTTCGTCGTTTCGCTCCTCGCAATGACCAATTACCTTTTTGTCACTACTTTTGCTGATACGCCATTTGTCTTAGGATAGCGATACGCTTGGCGATGGGAGGATGGGTGGCGAAGAGATCGGCGAACCAGCCTTCCTGGCTGCCTATGGGCTTGTTCAGGGGATCGGCGATACACAGATGGGACGTTCCCTGGTTGATCATCTTGGAGGGTTGATAATTAGCCTCTATCTTCTCAAGGGCGCTAGCCAGGGCCGTGGGGTTCCTGGTCAGTTCAGCACCGGAGGCGTCCGCCAAATACTCGCGTTTACGCGAAACGCACATGGCAATCATTTGGGACAAAATAGGGGCCAGAATAATGGCAATCAGCCATAGGACCATCATGACAACGGCAGCGGCACCGCCATTTTTCCTGTCTCGGTCCCCGCTGCCCCAAAAAAGCATCCTTCCAGCCCAACTGGCCAAGAGTGAAACTGAACCCACAAGTACCGCCACTATCAGAAGCACCCGCGTGTCAAAATTACGGATATGACTCATCTCATGGGAAGCGACCGCCTGCAACTCTTCTCTGTTAAGAATGTCAAGCAGACCTCGTGTGGCCACAATCGAGGAATGCTCAGGGTCACGTCCGGTCGCAAAGGCATTTGGATCAGCGTCGTCAACCACATAGGTCTTAGGTAAAGGAAGGCCTGCCGCAATACTCATTTCGGCCACAACGTCCTGCCACTGTTTCTCTTTGGGATCATCAGGATTTGGCTCCCGGGCTTGCGTGGAAGAAATGACCAGCGTATCGCCATACATGTATCCGCTATAGCTGGAGATAACTCCAATCATGAGAGCTATCGTGGTAAACATGGGAAACCCAATCCTGGGACCATAAAAATAATCAAAACCCATGCCTATGCACAAAAGCAGGACAATGAATCCCGTGATAATGACCCAGGTATTGATATTGTTCTTCTTTATTTGTTCGTAGATATTCATAAAATGTAATTATGTAACTTTAATTTAAAATGGGATCCCCCCCTCTTTTTTTAAAGAGGGAGCTAGGGGGAGTTCTTTTATTTATTCAAATTCAAATCAACCTTTGGCACTTCTTTGTCCGCAGGATCAGTGATTTCAAACAATTCCGCCAGTTTAAAGCCAAACTGGGAAGCAATCATATTCGCGGGAAAAGATTGCTGGGCTATATTAAATTGCGTGGCGATATCATTGTAGAATTGGCGCGCGAAACTGATTTTATTTTCGGTCGAAGAAAGCTCCTCTTGAAGATTGGTGGCATTCTGGTTTGACTTAAGGTCAGGATAATTTTCCGCTAAGGCAAACAGTTGTCGCAGCGACCCTGTAAGCGCGTTTTCCTGCACAGCCTGCGCTGCCGGCCCCTGGGCTGATGCCGCAATAGCACTGTTACGGGCTTGAATGACCTGGGTCAGGGTGTTTTGCTCGAACTTCATGACCCCTTTGACCGTCTCAATCAAATTCGGTATCAGATCATGCCGTCTTTTGAGCTGAATATCGATCTGTTTCCAGCCATTTAACGTTTGGTTCTTTAATGAAATCAAATTGTTATAGGACATAATGACCCATAACACCACACAGACAATAACTCCCAATACGATCCACATCATAGATGCCCTCTCTTCTTAGTTGAAAAATAAGTCGTGACAGGCACAACTTTTTTAAGAAAAGTTGTGCCTGTCACGACTTATTTTTACATCCTACGATCTCACAATGACACTCAAAAATGCTTAATTACGGCGGTTGAGTTTTTGTAACAAATTCAGGATTTCCATATAGAGCCAGATCAAGGTTGCCATCAAGGCAAAAGCCCCATACCACTCCATGTATTTCTCCAAACCTTCCTGGGAAGCACGTTCAATCAGGTCAAAATCCAAGATCAAATTAAGGGTGGCGATACCCACCACAAACAAACTGACACCGATGCCGAGCATCGTTCCTTGATACAGAAAGCCCGGCGGATGAATGCCAAACGCCCTGGCAATAGAAACGACGAAATAAAAAACCATGATCGCCATCGTAGCAATAAAAATACCAGCCCTAAGCCGTGGTGTCGCCTGGATCCATCCTGTCCGATACGCAATGAGCATGACAAACATGACCGCAAATGTCAAACCAACAGCTTGGATCACAATCCCTGGAAACATCCGCTCAAAAAACGAGGAAACAACCCCCACAAATATTCCCTGAAAAGCGGTATAGAGAGGCGCCAAGGTGGGTGACATTTGAGGGTTTTTATAAATCGCAAACCCCAGACCAAAAGAGACCACAAACATCATAATACTGGCCATCGGCGTATAAACGTAAGCTTTCATCGCTACAGGTAAATTCCAGCTCCACCCTGCCGCTAAAAGAAGCACGCCAAAAAGGATAAAGGTCTTATTAATGGTGCCCTGAATCGTCATGGTCTGACCAGAACCCACGACCGCTCTAGCCTTTGAGAAAATATCACCCTTAAGTGTTGGATTAGAACTTTCCATTTTTACTACCCTCCTTGATTAAAACAAACCAGCGCAGTGTAAAGCAATACGCAATATGATGTTAGTATACACCCCTGCCAGACAATCATCAAGCATAATCCCCCACCCGCCAGGCTGGGCTTCCAGCTTGTTGATTGGGTATATTTTAAACATGTCAAAGGCCCTAAACAAGAAAAATCCGCTGATCATGACCGACCAAATTAACGGAAGTCCCCATAAGGCAATCATCACCCCCACCACTTCATCGATGACCACAATCCCAGGGTCCTTTTGGTCCAATTGTTTCTCAATAACCCCCGATGTCATAATGCCCAGAATTAAAAGGACCAACAAAAGAATGGAATAAGCGGGCAAATTACCACCCAGGTAATAGGCAATCACCACCCCCACCACGGTCGCCCAAGTCCCTGGAGCCGCAGGCATATACCCTATGCCACAGACAGTCGCAAAACCCTTAATCAACACATTTCTCAATTTAAGAACCCGCCATTTGATCTAGTCATTCTGAGGCGGAGCCGAAGAATCTTGAGGCACCTTAAGATCCTTCGCTTCGCTCAGGATGACGGGAAAATTCTTATTCCGAAAATAATCTACCCCCGAGTACAGTGTCAAAAGAACAGCTACCAGCATCAACGCATAATTGACATCGAGCCAAATTTTTTGGATTGAGTAGAACCAAGAAGAACAAAAGTCCGATTGCCGGGCCACCAAATAAATCAAAACTGCCGATACCGCAATGATTTGTGAAACCGTCTTTATTTTTCCAGCTTTCTCCGCAGCCAGCACTTGGCCTTGACGCATGGCCAAAAGACGGGAGATGGTCACCGTGACCTCACGGATGGCAATCACAATAAACATCCACCAGGCCATTATGCCTATATGGGCCAGGACCCCGAAGGCAGAGAGCAACAGCACCTTATCAGCAATAGGGTCCATGATTTTCCCAAAATTGCTGACCAGCCCCCTGCTTTTAGCCAAATAGCCATCCCAAAAATCGGTTAAAGAAGCAATCGCAAAAACAACAAGCGCCAAAATATTTCCCCGTGAAGAGCTTTCTTCCAAAAGGAAAACCAGGACAATGGCCAGAATAATGCGTGACATGGTCAAAACATTAGGTAAATTCAATATTCCCTGGTCCTGGCTATTCCGTACGTTTCTTCTGGTCATAGCGCCAGCCCAGCTAAATCATATTCATATGCATCCGTGATCATCACCTGGACAAAATCACCTGGTTTCAATTTCTTTGGGGAGCGCACATAAACCACCCCATCCACATCAGGAGCATCATATTCACTGCGGCCAATGTAGGTTTTAGTATCATCTTCCTGATGCTTTTCTTTTTCCTCTTCTTCAATCAATACCTTTAACGTCCGCCCTACAAACGACTCCTGGATCTCTGCGGCAATGATTTGCTGGTCCTTCATTAATGTATCCAAGCGTGCTTTCTTGGTTTTTTCAGGTACTTGGGAGGGCATTTCAGCGGCAAGCGTTCCTTCTTCTTTGGAATAAACAAAAACACCAACCCTTTCAAACCGCGAAGTCTTTACAAAATTCCTCATTTCTTCAAAATCTTGCTCAGTTTCCCCGGGCAGGCCCGCAATAAAGGTCGTACGCACAAATCCCTGCGGCATGGCCTTGCGGATCTTTTGGATCAATGCCATGGTCTGCTGGGTGGTGATATTCCGGTTTTGCTCCAGAAGAATATGGTCGCTGATATGCTGTAATGGCATGTCGATGTACTTGCATATTTTAGGCTCGCGGGCAATGACTTCGATAAGCTCGTCGGTCACATGAGAAGGAAACGCGTATAATAAGCGTATCCACTCGATATGTTGAAGGTCCTTGACCAATTCGCCCAAAAGACGCGCCAGCGATTTCTGGCGGTACAGGTCCATGCCGTAGGCCGTGATGTCCTGGCCAATGATATTTATTTCTCTAACTCCCTGGGCGTCCAGGCCCTTGACTTCCTTGACGATGGATTCAATGGTCCGGGAGATAAACTTCCCCTTGATTTTGGGGATGGCACAAAAGGAACAGGCGTTAAAACAGCTTTCACAAATTTTGACATAGGCAAAATGTTTGGGCGTCAATTGCATCTGGGACGGCATCTCTTCGCGGTTGAGTGTCGGCGTGCCCACAAACGCATCAACACCCGGAAATTCCTTGGCCAAATCCTTACCATAACGTTGGGCCAAACATCCGGCAACAATGATTTTCTGGATCTTACCGGTCTTTTTTAATTCGATCAGATCGAGGATGGTATCAATAGACTCTGCGCGTGCCTCCTCGATAAATGAGCACGTGTTGACGATGACTGTCTGGGCCTGATCAGCGTCAACAATACGGTGGCCATTTTTCTTCAATCGCCCCAGCATCATCTGGGCATCGACCAGATTACGCGCGCAACCTAAATTAATAACGCCGACCTTCTGGCCGGCGCTCAAGCGCTCCTTCTGGAAATCGTGTGTGGTTCTCACTTTTTCACCGTGAGCCCTTCCTGGGTAATTAAAACTTTCTTGATCCTGCGCTCCCCGCCACCCAAGGAACCAATGTGCTTGCCGTTGACTTCCATGTCCAACTGCTCGATATTCCGGCCCGAGAGCTCAATACGATCATCCGCGCTCCAGGTTTCCATGGAACCCTTGGTGAGCGTCATTTGAAAAACGACACGGCCATCGGTTTTGACCTGGATCCAGGTATTACGGGTCGCGCGCACCGCGACTTCGACCTTATTATTCTCACTTTGGGCGGTGACAACTTCGTGTTTGACTTTCGGGGCAACGGGTACGGTCCTGACTTCTTGCTCCTCATGAGTACTTACCGTCTTCTTTTCGACTTTCTTATGCCAATGAGACGCTATACACCCGCCCATTTTGAACAGTAAAAAAAATAATGCCAGAAATCCAAGAATTTTAAATAAAATCTTAAGCCTCTTAGGTTGAAAAAGAGCCGCCAACCCATCTTGCAACTGTTCTAGAAACACGTTCGGTGCTGCTGGCGCTGCCGGCACCACTTTGCGGTTAGATTTCACCGCGACTGTAGCAGAACTGGTTGGTTTGGGGGACTGGTCAAGGCCATACTCCTTGTACATTTGCGCCACATCCAAACCTAGGAATTCCGCATAAATTTTGATGAATCCCCTGTAATAAAAAGGTGACAGGATGCGTACGGAATAACCTTCTTCAATGGCCCGCAGGGCATCCATGGGGATTTTGGTGGCCTCATGTACCAGAGAGAGCGTCAGCCCCTTGGCTTCACGCGTCGCCTTTAAAATGGATGATTTATCCTTGTTGCTGTCCGTCGGTGTCATTGTTTCTCTTATTCCTTGAACTTAACGTGAGTTCGGCACAATAAAAAGTTGTATTCCCTCCCCCCTGTGGGGAGGGCCAGGGAGGGGGGAATATAGGCAAATGATCTTATAGATCTGGTTCTAATGATCCGCCGCTTCTTTAACTTCTGTATTTGAAGGAGCGCCCCCCATATTATCTAACAACCATTTTTCCCGATCCACCAAAATGTCCCGTGCTTTACTGCCGGCATACGGCCCCACCAGACCGTGTTGTTCCATCATATCAATTAAACGCGCGGCCCGTGAATAGCCCAAACGCAGGCGGCGCTGTAAAATCGTCACCGAGGCCTGGTTTGTTTCAACCACCACCCGCACAGCCTCATCATACATTTCATCCTTCTCTTCATTAGATCCCATGCCTGTGTTTGCCGGGGCTTTAAGGACGCTCTCATTATACTCCGGTGTCCCTTGTTTTTTAATAAAATCGATGACACCATTGATCTCATCATCAGACACAAAACAGCACTGGCCGCGCATAGGCTTGGGATCACCGGTTTTCATAAAAAGGAAATCCCCCTTGCCCAACAGCGTCTCCGCCCCATTGGTATCAAGCACCGTGCGGGAATCCACCTTGGAGGCCACTTTAAAAGAAATCCGGGAAGAAAAGTTGGCCTTGATGACGCCTGTGATGACATCTACCGAGGGACGCTGGGTCGCCAATATCAGATGGATACCCGCCGCCCGCGCTAATTGCGCCAACCGGGCAATGGCCGCCTCCACCGTCTTGGCCGAAACCTGCATCAAATCCGCCAGCTCATCAACCACGACAACGATATAAGGCATCAACAGGCCTTTGGCATGATAGCCTTTAATATTACGCACGCCTTCTTTATTAAATAATTTATAACGGGACTCCATCTCCATCACCACCCAGTTAAGGGCCGGGGTAGCTTTCTTAGCGTCGGTAATGACAGGGCAAAGCAAGTGGGGCAGATCGTTATAGGGGACTAACTCCACCATCTTGGGGTCAATCATGATGAACTTGACTTCTGACGGCGAGGCATTAAAAAGAATGGACATGATCAATGAATTAAGGCAGACCGTTTTGCCCGATCCCGTGGTTCCCGCAATCAATAAATGCGGCATGTCGGAAAGATCTGTCACAATGGCTTTTCCAGAGGTGTCCTTGCCGATGGCCAAATCCAATTTTGAGTCAACAGTCCGCAAATGTTTTTGGGTCAGGACATCCTTTAAAAATACAGCGGCGGAAGAGCCATTGGGCACTTCAATGCCAACCCGGTTCTTTCCTGGAATAGGCGCTAAAATACGTACCGCCGATGTGCTCAACGCCAGGGCCAGGTCATCGGACAAACTCGATATGCGCTGGATCTTCACACCAGGGGCAGGCTGCAATTCATAGCGGGTAATGACGGGCCCCCGCTCAATGTCCACGACCTTAACATTGACCCCAAAATCCGCCAGTGTTTCTTCCAAAATCTTGGCCCCGCTCATGAGCCTCTCTTGGATCCTGGTATCTGAGACGATCGGTGGGTCTCTGAGCAAATCCACACTCGGCAAGTGATACTCCCCGATGGTCTTGGGCATCTTAGGCGCGTCAGCAACCGCTTCCGTTTTCGGAGCGGCCACGATATGGATGTTAGGTTTAGCCACCGCCGGAGTTGGCGCAGGTTTTACTGGCAAATTCTTGTCATTCTGAGTGGCGCCTGAAAGGCGAAGCGAAGGATCTCCTGCGGAGGGCAAAACAGTGCTTCTAAAATTCTCTTTTTTCTTGGCATCCTGCCCGTTATTCTTCCCGTCATCCTGAGCGTTAGCGAAGGATCTTAAAGTGCCTTTAGATTTATCACCCGTACGCTGTCCCCCCTCAGCATGACGACGCACCGAAGGCATCCCTTTAAACATCTTTTGAAAAGCTTGCACAAAACCGCGTCCCAACCACATAAAAAATGGAGAGACCAAAAATTCGCCCGTGACCACCAGGGCCAAGGCGCCCAGTGTCAATAAGATGATCAATGCGCCTAAAGGTTGGAAATAACTTACCAGAAAACCGCTAAAAACAACACCAATGACCCCGCCGTTGGTAAACCTGGCCCCGCCAGCCTCTCCGGAAAAAAAACTAAATAGGCCGGCAGTTACGGTAAATAAAATCAAGATGCTTAAGAATTTAAAGAAATTGAATGGCAGATCGCGGGAAGTAAATTTGTTCCAACTGAAAAATACACCCATGACCACCAAAAAATAAGCGCTTAACCCGACCATGAAAAAAAGAATGCCAGCCCAGTAGGCACCGGCAATGCCGATCCAATTTTGCGCGTGAAGGTTCGGTTTAGACGTAAACCAGGCGAGATCTGTCGGGTTAAAGGATACGAGACTGGCCAAAAGAATGAGGCTTAAGGCCAGAATCACAATGCCCTTGATCTCATTGAGATGTTCAAGCTTCATCTCTCATCCTTTTGGAAAGAATATTCCTGGAGGGTTAGCTATTATCTAGCTACCCTTCCAGGAATATGGAAAAATATTAAGTTGAAGATTCAGCCTGCTTCTTGCTCAGGTTAAAGCGGCCCATTTCGTCTTTTTCCATGAGCTTGACTTTAAATTTATCGCCGACCTTGATGACTTCGTTCACATCTTTGACAAACTTATTGGCCAGCTCGGAGACGTGGACCAGACCTTCGCGGCCAGGGATGAATTCCACGAACGCGCCGAAATTCATGATCCTTTTGACGGTCGCATCATAAATTTTACCAACCTCTGGTTCTTCGGTCAAAGCTTTTATCATGCCAACGGCTTTTTCCAAGGCATCTTTATCCGGAGAGGCCACGATGACCTTACCATCCTCTTCGATATCAATGGACGTGACACCGCTTTCTTCGATCATCTTGCGGATGGTCTTCCCGCCTGGCCCTATGATCTCACCAATCTTTTCCTGTGGTATCTGCAGAGTGACGATGCGCGGTGCATACGGTGATAAATCCTCACGCACGGCAGGCATCACGGCATGCATTTTATCCAAAATGATCATGCGCGCCTCCTTAGCTTGGGCAATCGCCTTTTCCAGGAGATCAATGGACAACTGCTTGATCTTAAGGTCCAATTGAATGGCATTGACACCCGCACGGGAGCCAGCCACCTTGAAATCCATGTCCCCGAAATGATCTTCCAGGCCCATAATGTCGGTGATCAAGACCGTGCGCTTCTCATCGGAAATAAGCCCGATGGAAATACCAGCCACAGGCGCCTTGATAGGAACACCCGCATCCATGAGCGCCAGACATCCGGCACACACAGAAGCCATGGATGAGGAACCGTTGGATTCCAGGATCTCAGAAACCACGCGAATGGTGTAAGGAAAATCGCTTTTGGCGGGAAGGACCGCTTTGATCGCCTTGGCGGCCAGAGCGCCATGACCGATTTCACGACGTCCAGGGCCGCGCATGGGCTTGGTTTCCCCGACGCTAAATGAAGGAAAATTATAATGCAGCATGAAGGTCCTGTAGCTTGTCTCTTCCAGGCCTTCCACCAATTGCTCATCGTCCTTGGTGCCTAGTGTGATGATACCCAAACTTTGGGTTTGTCCCCGGGTAAACAAGGCTGAACCGTGCGTCCGCGGCAGCACACTGACTTCACAATCCAGCTGGCGGATATCTTTGAGTCCCCGACCATCGGCGCGGATACCCTTGTCAAAAACATTATTGCGGATGACTTCATATTGCAGCGACTCAAATTGGCCCCCCACATCGGACGCACCGATCTCATGCTCGGGTGTATTAAACTGGGCATAAGCGCTTAAGTCTTTAGACAATTTTTCCGCGATGGCACTGACCGCCTCTTCACGCTTTTGTTTATCGGCAATTTTTGTATAAGCATCATTCAATGGGCCTAAGGCCAATTGACGTACATGGGCCACAAAAGCCGGATGGGCGTCCTTGATGGACATCTGGGTCTTGGACTTGCCAACTTGTTTGGCCAATTGCAATTGGGCACTTTTGGAGGCCTGTAAATCCCTTAAAGCCAATTTTAAACCTTCCAAAACCGTGGGCTCCGGGACTTCAATGGCTTCGCCTTCAATCATCACGATGCCATCTCCCCAACCTGCCACCACTAAATCCATGGTATTTTTTTCTTTACGTTCAGCAAAGGTAGGGTTAGACGTTAAGAGGCCATCGAGGAGACATTCCCGTGTGGCACCGATAGGGCCATCAAAAGGAATGTCAGAAACCATCAGAGCGGCAGAAGCACCGATCATGGCCAGGATATCAGGGTCATGCTCTCCGTCATGGCTCAAGACAGACGCCACAATCTGCACTTCATTGAGACAACCTGCGGGAAATAAGGGACGCACAGAACGGTCGATCAAACGGGAAACCAAAATTTCGCGCTCCGTGGAACGGCCTTCGCGTTTAAAGAAACCACCGGGAATACGCCCCGCGGAATACGTTTTTTCTTGATATTCAACTGTCAAAGGGAAGAAATCCATTCCCTCTCTGGGTTTTTTAGCCATGCAGGCCGTGACCAAAACAACGGTCCCGCCAACGGACAATGTGACCGCGCCATTGGCTTGTTTTGCAATTTTACCTGTTTCAATGATGAGATTGGAAGATCCAAAAGGAATTTCCACACGAGCTTGTGCCATATAAGACCCTTTCTAGCTGCATAATAGAATATTTTTGTTTTGCGCAGTCAAAGAATCTTCGCATCTCTTAAGAAATATAAAGGTCGCGAAGCTTGGCTTTGTGCACGATAAAATTACTTGCGTAAATCAAGCTTGTTGATCGTTTCTTCATATTTCTTAGGATCTTGCTTCTGGAGGTAATCCAAAATACGGCGGCGCCGTCCGATGAGCATTAACATGCCACGGCGGGAGTGATGGTCCTTCTTGTGGGATTTAAAATGCTCGTTGAGTTGATTGATCTGTTCGGTCAACACAGCGATCTGGACAGGCGCGGAACCCGTGTCCTTAGCGTGTGTTTTGAAACGGTTGATGACTTCTGTTTTCTTTTCTTTGACAATAGCCAACTGACTTCCTCCTCGTTAATCCCAAGGCCTCGGCCCGGGACGCGCAAAATTGCGCTTATCCTTTATCTTACCTTTTAGAATGGGAAATTATACATAGATACCCGCCTCTAGTCAAGCGAAACCTAAATCCAGCCACATCCACAATGAGCCACCCATTGTAGAGACGCCATTTATGGCGTCTCATATAATAGTCATTCAGGATGGATGACCACCGGATACTTGCAAAAGTGTTCTTAAAAAACCAGGGTTAACAGAAAGCCCCTTGGCCTGGGCTTGATGCACATCTTCCCAAGCCTGATCGTAGCGTCTTAACCTATAATAAAGAATGGCCCGATTGTTATAGGCAGCGGCATAGTCATGATTGATATCAATGGCTTGCGTATAATCCTTGACCGCCTGGATCAAATTACCCTCATAAAAGAAGGCAAGTCCCCGATTATTATAAGCCTCTGCGTATCGAGGGTTGAGGATAATGGCTTTATTGCAATCCACGATAGCCTGGGCCAAATTTCCCAAACGGTAATATTCCAGGCCCCGGTTATAGTAAGCATCCGCGTAATTAGGCTCTTCTGCGATTGCTTTCGTGTCATCGGCGATAGCAGCAGATCTATTGCCCAGGCTGGAATAGGCAATGGCACGGTTGATATAGACGCGTGCCTTATGCGGTGATTTTTGGACGATATCGTTCCATAACGTAAACTCATCCCTCCAGACTTTATTACGTTCAAAACTGACCACACTCAACACGGCGATCCAGCACAACAAAATCCGGCCCAATGTCCCACGGTCAGGGACCGCCTTAAACAAAAAGGCCACAGCGGCCAGAAAAAATCCAAAGGAGATCAAATACAATTTATGTTCAAAGATCACATTGGCCCTGGGAGCCAAATTGATTGAGAATGTGACAAGGATCCAGGCCAAACCAAATGCGATCAAGGGATCCCTTGGGCGCAGTTTAATGATCAAGATGACAATAGCGCCGATTACGTACAAGCCTGCCAAGGTCAGGGGCGGCTCCAGAAGGCCGCTGGAGGCCGGATAATCATAATCCAAATTCTGATGGATAGGAACAACCAACAGGCGAAGAAAAGTCAGAAAAACCCGCAGTTGCGTCAAAAAATAATGCGCGGGTGTCAGCAGGTCTCCGTCATGGGATAGCGATACGACAGGATGCAAAAAGATAGTCAGGTTCGCGTATACCAATTTGGTAAACAATACATACAAAAAAACTCCGGCAACAGCCAATCCCAGATAAGGCCTCAGGGTGCTTTTCTGAGGAAATAATATCCATTCCGATACCAACATCATGATGGGTACGGTGATGACAACTTCTTTGGTCAGAATGCCCAAGAGAGTCCCCAATACCGCCAGTCCCATAAAAAGTATTTTGCGACTCATTTCCGTCGCTATCCGTGCGCGAAGATAGCAGTAGATGGTCGCCAGATAAAACACCGTAGCCATCGATTCAAAACGCTGTGAGATATAGGACACTGCCTGGGTCTGACAGGGATGGACTAAAAAAAGGAGCGCTATCAAAAAGGGCGTTTCCCTTTTCCATCGCTCCAGGGAGGGCAGCCATTGTGTAATCGTGAGAATTATACTCGCCAAAGCCCAAACCAGCCCCGCGCCAAGCAGATGAACGATAAAATTAAAAATATGATAGCCCCGCGCTTGAAGCCCGTCGAAATGATAATTCAACGCAAAGGAATAAAAGCCCAAAGACCGTGTCATGGGAAACTGGTGCCAAATCAAATGGACCTGGTTAAAATGCGTGATATAGGGGTTGGTGAGGATGAACACACGGTCATCAAAAACAAAACCGTAGTGAAAAGTCTGGCCGTAGATCAAAAGCCCAAGCAGAATAAGAACCAACCAACGCAGAAGAAAATAAGTATACATTGAACACTGTGATTCTAGTTTCCCCCTCTTTCTTTAAAGAGGGGGTTAGGGGGAGTTCTTTTTGAATATTTATAATTCAACGTGCCCCCATTTCTTTATTTGAGCTAACTTGTGGCGTCATGTCCATAATACGCACCTTCCCTTCCTGGGAAATCAGAAGTTTGGGATATTTGGAAGCAGCAACGGCTTGTGCAATGACATCTTGGAGCTGATCCGAAGAAATACGGCGCCCCATGGGAAATACGGACAATTCCCGGGTCTTATAAAAATCCTGCAAAGCCCCCGCCACTCCATGTTCAACGCTCAGGACATAAAATCTATGTAAGGCCATGTCGGATAAATGGTTAGAATTTATCTGAAAAGTTTTGACCTTTCTAAAATCCACTTTAATGCCCAATTGCTGTGCTTGTTTGTGGATATAATCTACCTGCTGGCTGGTCAATGATGTTAACGAAGATGTCTCTGCCGCTGATTTCTTAAATGCCAGATACGCTTGCAGGGAATCAAATTTATGACCGTTCACGTAGATCTCAATCTCTCCTTGGGCATGGGCCTCGTGTGCGGGTATGGCCCATAAAACCAAAAACAAAATACGCGTGATGAATTTTTTAAGATATACTATAGGCATGAATATCGGGATTCTTTTATTTATAGCCATTGCGAGCCTTTGGGCTTTAGGCGTTTTCTTTGGTAACTTCGTTAAATTCCCCAAAACCTTCACGCAGACCCCCTCCGCAGCGGATACGTCTTCCATAGAAGCCCAGGAACAACGGAAAATTGACGAGACTGAAGCAAAAAGGCAGCAAATGATGGTAGATATAAAGCAAAAAATGCAGGACGCCCAGGAAGCATCACATAAATACTAAAAGTCATTTTCTGTTCCCCCTCTTTCTTTAAAGAGGGAGTTAGGGGAGTTCTTTTTGAATATATTCAAAAAATCCCTCACTTAAAATTTTAAAGAACCTTTTTCTTTTTCATTTGAGCTGAATCTGACTATTAATATTATCGATCGAATTAACCATGCCGTTAAGGGCGGTATTGAGGCTGCTTTGCATGGGGCCCCCGGCCGAAGTTGAGAAGAAATAATAACAAACCAGCACCACTGCCGTCACCAGCAGAATGTATTCAACCATGTTTTGCCCCTTGGAGTTTCGCATAATTAAATATAACATATCCAGTCAGGAAGGACAAACATTAACGGTATTATGCCAAATGAGTTTTCCCTCCCCCTTGTGGGGAGGGTCAGGGAGGGGGATGATTATTGCCTATTCCAAATACATTCTTTCCCAAATGGATAAATTTCGCCATTAATGGCCATTCTTAAGGTCGTCTGCGTCAAAGGAGGTGTTCTGGGGGTAGAAGGCCCAACACATAAATACGTATGCTGTGGATATAAAAATTCCAGGTCCTGTCCTCTTAACTGAGGAAGCACTAATTGATTGACGCCATCCTTAATCAAAGGTTTATGTTCGGCAACTTTATCTACAATCACGATGGACGGAACGTTTAAAGCCGCAGACGTGTGCGCAAACCCCGAATCAATCCCCACATGCAGCTTGGCCACGGATTGCAGAACAATACACTCACGAATCCCAGTCACACATTGGTCGACCCCTTCAATGGTGTTTTCTTGCGGTGATTTTAACTGAATCACGTAATGTGTTTTTTTAAGTTCTTGGGCTACTTGTGACCAAGTTTCATAGGTTATGGGACTAGAATGTGTTTTCCCAAAAACATGTAATGTGGCAATAGGTTTTGAAGGTAGGCTAGAAACTTTATGACGCTCTTGAGGACTGATGTAAATTTCTCCTTTAGGCCAACAAGTCTTTATCCCCCAAAAACGGGCCTTCATCTGTGTCAGATGGCCAGAACCATAATCGCCTCCGCTGCCTTTGCCTTTCCATAAACGACGCTTATCTTTGGTAAACCCGTCCACATAAGGATTATTGGCAAAAACGATTCGGGAGACATCAGCATCGAAAACATAAACCCTATAATCCCCTGAAAGTGATTTAATCAGTCGCGGCAGGTGAGAGTAAACAACTGTATCCCCAATGCCAGTGTACGCCTGTGCTTGTCCAATATAAAACTTTTTGGAGGCATATGCTCTGGCAAGATAAGCCCATCTTTTTAGTCTGAACCCAAAACGATAATGTTCTTGGAACTTCTTTTGGTGGGCATCAATTTCTTGCCTATTTTGTTCAAGAAATTTCTCTGAATAGGGGACGGGAAGGATATCAGGACCACTATAAAAATTAATCGATTCCATACAACAGCTTGGAGTTGCCCCTTATATTAATTCAATGTGGCCCGATTGTTTTTCTGAAACTCATTGATTTTTTCTTTGACCTCAGCAAATGTCATCACATTACGGCGGGCCCCAAATTTATTGTTATGCGAATAAATTTTCCATTTATCCATATCAGCGGCGGAAATATGTTTGACCTTACGGCCGGTATAATTGATATTGAGGCCTTTTGTTTTCACTTCCACCGGTTCAATTCCAAATTTCCTTATAAATTCCGTCAATGATTGTCGGGAATATCCCCATTTGTGGTTCCCAAAATGCCCTATATAAACTTCTGATTCCCACATGTTTTCCCCAAAAAAAGTGTCAACAAAGCCATCAAATTGAAATTTAAAAATCTTAGACACGAGTTTCTTAAAATCCGGGACCCCGATATGAATGAGACCGCCAACTTTTAATGTCCTTGCCCAATCCGCAAAAACATAATAGCGCATATATTTGTCGAGATGCTCCAAAACGCCTTCAGCTTTAAGCTCATCCGCTGTAAGGTCCCCATAGGGCAAGGGATTGCTTAAATCATGCACAAGGTCAGGATTACAGGATTTAACAGCGTCGATGTTAATCCAGCCTTCTAACTTTTTAGTTCCGCATCCTACGTGTAATTTCATATAGCTTTCTGCGCTCCTGACACAAATTATTTTTTTCTGACAACCGTACGATAAGCCATCACTTTATAATCAAAAGTCTTTTCTAAGCCTATAATAGACTTTCCGTCTAAATCACGAATATCGTTATAACCTAAGTCGCTGAGCAGTTCTTCTAGTTTTGAGAGAGAAAGCCTGTGGTTAAGTAATTTAGGCGGGTGGATTTCAAGAAAAATCAATGGATTATTATTCTTGAAGTAATTCGTCCCCCCTCGCAAGACTTGATATTCGAATCCTTCGGTGTCAATTTTTATGACGTCTGGCATCATTTTATGTTTGTCTATCAATTGGTCAATGGTTATTGATTCAACAACTATTTGATGATGTTTTTTAACGTTTTCCTTGCCACCAATAGCCGACAACTGGTTTACGGATTCGAATTTCATGGTTACAGGCTCATTATTATCGCCAACGACAACTTGGTAGGCTTTGATGTTGCAGTCTGGATTCACTTTAGCGTTAAAGGCAAGGAAATCAAACACACGGGGAGAAGGGTCAAAAGCATAGGCCCGTTTAGTATAACGGCTATTGGAACAATGTGATGTGAATACCAACGAGAAAACTCCGTGGTGCGCCCCTATGTCTAACAGGCAAGTCTTATCTTTAGTGAGAGTAATAAAGTTATTTATTTCGTGCTTTGCGTCTGAATCTTTGTTTGAGAAATTTTCAAAAGATTCAAGGGTACGGGAATCAATGTTAAATGAAACATACTGATTAAATTCGAAATGGATGCTCCTGCCTTTAAAAAACTTATCCTTCAATCTTTCCCCTAAACATTTCATCTGCCACTTAAAACTCATACCTATCCCCCACAGAAAATATGCGTTAAATCATAATGCCCCATTATGCCATAAAAATTGGGACACATTGAATTAAATTTTAGGCCACTTAAATCTTTTTAAAACTGTTGCTAGTCCTATAAGGAATAATTAAGATATCAGTATTTAATCCAAGGATCAAGTGGCACGCAAAGGATATTCTTATTACACTGACCGAGATTATTAATGACAAAAAGATTGTTTAATAATTTAAAAAACTTGATAGTCAGGCTTGACGTTGCCTTCCTCGTCGCCTTCCTTCTGCTCATCAATGTCCCATTCCTGAAAGATTCCTATTTTCCTGGCCATGACACCAAGCAATATTTTGAATTGTTTTATTTCTTTTATAATCAATTGTTCTTTCATCACACCTTAGCGCAATGGATGTCCTTTGAGCCCTTCGGCCTGGCAGCTTCATTGAGACAGCTTCAAGGGTTAGATATCTTTAGCTATCTGTCCATGTTTTTAGGTTTGGTACTCCATGTGCAAAATGTGCTTATTTTATATAAATTGTCCGTCATGTTTGATCTGCTAATATTTTTATTCGGGGTGTATTTATTATCCAGGCATTTATTTAAGGGAAAAGTCGTTTCGTTTTTTGTTTGTCTTATAGCGCTCCATCAGGCCACATCCTGGTACTATCAAATCTATTTTAATTTGAGAATGTTTGACTTGCTGCCGTTGACGACCTATACATTGGTCCTCTTTTTTGAGAAAAAAAGAATCCGCTACCTGTTCATGACGTTCTTACTCTTTTGTCTGTGGCTGATGGGTTCAACGTTTTATACAGGCGCCATATGGGAATTTTCATTTATTGTCCTGGGAGTGGTATATTTCTTTAATAATCGCCTGGGGTGGGGAGAAATTTTTTCTTCTCCCAGCGGCAAGCGCTGGCTTATGTTCGCAGTTATTTTAATGGCCGCGTATATGTGTCTTTTGCATGATTTCAAGAGTTGGTTTGACGTGGAGCTGGGCATCCGACATCGTTCTGGACTATTGCCCATTGGCAATTATTTGGCCTACGGGGGGCCATCCGAGGCCCTGCCTATTTTTTTCAGAAACGCACTTAATTATACGGATAGCAATTCCTACTTAGGCATTATCCCGGTATTTTTCTTTTTTTGGGCCTTGTTTTGTGTTCGAGTCAGGAAATATTATGCTTTTCTTGTGACAACGGTCGCACTGTGGGCCCTGTCTTTTCAGGGAATTTTTTCCCTACTTTTTTACTTTATTCCGGGGTTGTTCTTCTACCATCATCTAGCCTGGTTTTATGGCGTGACACAGCTTTTTTTTATCATTTGCGCCGGCTTTGGCATGGAGAATTTCTTTGCAAGCCCCTCCTCGCGCAGGATTAAATTTTCCGCTTTGATCATACTCGTTGGAACATTTCTGGCGGATGCTGTCCGGCTGACCGGGGAGAGCATTCTCCCATTTGTCACAGAATGGCATACCCCATTTATAAGACGTTGGCTTGAAGAAACAAATATCCTCTTTATTTTGGCTCCTCTTTTTATCTTAATACTCTTAACGATTCTGGCAGCGGGGATTGAGGCTTCTTCGCGCAGGAACCAGATAAGTCATCTGATTCCCTCAGCCAGAGACAAGATTATCTTATTGTTTATCTTCAGTGTTGTTTTTTTCGACGCCTGGAAGGTTCATTCGACAGATTATAAGAATTTCGCGAAAAGCCCGGAATCATATCTATATACGGTCAATGTCCATCCGGTTGAGTATCAACAGTCCAGATCCATGCAACCCCAAGAAGGCAGACAGAAGGACGCATACACGTTGGTTTCTCAAGAATACGGGATCAAATATGTGACTGTAGATGATTTTGCCCAGTTTGACATCTGCAAATCATCTTTTCGGATAGATGCTTTATCCAAAGGCTATTATCAATTGATGAAAAGCCATCCTGAAGAAAATAAGGATTTGACATCCGTATTAGGTTGTGATGTCCCTAAAATACGGCTTGTATCAAATGCCCTGTATTATAAGGATAGCGCCAAAGCGTTCAAACAGATGCTTCTTATGCCGGAATTATTTTCGACTTTGGTGTTAAGCAGCAGTGATCCATCTTTTGCTAATGGTAAAATAAACGTAAAAAAGAATGTGGAAGTAAGCGGAAGTGTAACAGTTAATAATTTTGTGGATGATAATCTCAGTTCTGATGTTTTCGCACCATCTGGCGGCTGGTTGGTATACGCAGACGCCTATACCCCTGGATGGCATGCCACTGTGGATGGGAATGAATCCCCCGTCTATCAAGCTTACTTAGCGTTTAAAGCCGTTTGGGTGGATCCAGGCCATCATAATGTCCGATTTTATTATCTAAATAAACCGGTAGCATTGAGCAGCTATATCATTGCTTTGATAGGAATAATCGCTGGAGGGGTTTTAATTTTTCTATTGGCCCGGGAAATAATTTTTCAAACTCTGTCTCGGTAAGAGGACACTTTTGTTTGAACTACTAAGGGCCGCATTATGAACCTATAGATATAAAATACATTGCATTTGATTGATTAGATTGATCGCCACCACATAAACCCTTATAATAATCATTCTTTCTAACCGGAGAGAATGCAGTCATTGTTTGATAACCTATATAAGACCCCATGTTTACCTCATTTCCACTTCTTTGAGCTGCTGGGGGATTATTTCCGTCTGTAGAGATTGAAGCGTATGTATAACTTCCACCCCCTGAACCATTACAGGTAAGAAGAACAAATCCTCAGTTGCCTCTTGATAAGAAGTATTTACACTCCTTGATACCCACGCCCCTAGACCACCAGAAAGTATATTTCCATTATTATCCGTAGTTACTTTTGAGTTACATAGCTGTGGGGTTGCCCCTCCTTGGCAAACATAAGGAACCGTATTGGTGGTCAATGTGGCCGCAAATAAAGTTGGACTAAGGAACATGGCCAGAACAAATATAATTTTTTTCATTTCCTTTCCTTTAGCGGACCGTTTCTGTCTTAGCCTTTGTCAATTGCTAATTAGAGTCAACTCTCCCATTTTCTTAGGCCTCGATCCCTATTTTATTAAATAATTAGCGTCGCAAGTTTGCTTATGACTTCCTCTGAAACATTAAGTGGTAATTTTTGAATATATTTCGCATTTCTTGCATGCCAATCCAAGCTTTTAACTTGGTCGGATAAAATGACACCAAGAATTTTGTTTCCAGCAGGAATGATGACCTCAAACGGATATCCTTTAATTTGACTAGTTATTGGGCAAAATAAAGCTAATCCTACTTTTTTATTATAAGTTGCAGGGGAAACTACAAAGGCAGGCCTCTTTCCAGCTTGTTCATGGCCAGATTGAGGCGTGAAATTTAACCAAACGACATGGCCTCGTTCAGGGACATAATTTGACATTATAATTTCTCCATACCTTGAGAATCGCCAAAATTTTCTTCACGATGGATATTTGACTTGGTGACCTTCGTTAAAAGGTTCTTTAATACGATCCTTTTTCTAACGGGGGTTATGATAAGATGTCCATTCTTTATCCCAAGATCAACAGTCGACCCGTGATTAAGCTCTGCTTCTCGAGCAAATGAACGAGGGATCCTAAAAGCCAGACTATTCCCCCATTTTTGGACCTGAATATGCATATAAGCTCCTTTCAATATGTGTCTACAATGAGTATACAATATGGACTTGGATTGTCAACGTGTGTACAGCTTTTGCTAGACCTCCTGCATTACAAGCAAAATTCGATATATCTCAATTTAATTCAATGTGTCCCAATTTTTTTATAACAACATATTTGCAGTAAGACTTGGGTTTGTGCTTGGAGGGTTGTTGGATCCTGTATAAAAAGTTGCTATTCCGGATTGACTACCAGCCGATCCTCCTCGTAAATAGACACTTCCGACTAAAAAGCCGTCTGTTGCTGCTTGATAAACCTGATTAAAACTAGCAGCTTGCCAAGTTCCAAAGCCCATATTGGCATTTCCATTGCTATCCGTAGTTATGTTTGAGCTACAAAGCTGTGGACTTGCCCCACCTTGGCAAACATAAGGTATCGTGTTAGTAGTCAACGTGGCCGCAAATAAATTTGGACAAAATAACATGACCAGAGTAAATATAATTCTTTTCATTTCCCCTCCTGTTATTATCCTCACTAGCATACTAATTATTTAAAAGCCGGATTGATGTCTTTTCGAAGCTGCATCATTCGAAAACCTCTAGATAAGCTGAATTCTATTCCGCCTTTACAATACTTCTTTTCAATTTCATCTAATCTACTAATATAAAGTGAAGAATGCTCATCGTTGAAAGATTTTGTGCGTAGGCGTGAGGTATCATGGAAGGAAACCAAATCTGTTAATGCCCCACGATCATACAACATTTGAAATTCCGTGGCCCGTATGGAAGTATCGCTATCAAAAAAAGCGATATCGAATTTAATTTTCTTAGTGTCCACTTGTTTAGCGTAGTCCAGGGAAGAACATAAAACGACATCTACGTAATCAGACAGATTTCGTCTCTTTAATTTCTTAAGTGCCTGTTTTACATTATCTTCACTCATTTCCAGAGTTATTAATTTACCAAATCCATTTTCTTTTAAGGCAGCCGCTAAAGCAGTTGTCCCATTAGCTGTAAAAGTCCCCGTCTCAAGAACATATTTTGGCTTGAATAGCCGAATATAAGCCCAAAGCAAATAAAGCGTTTCAATTTCCGTACCACCGGCATCAAACCCGAAAAAGAGATTTGCTTTTTCTTCTTCACAATGCGGGTGTAAAAATGTTTCCGACCGAATCTTTTTCGTGGTCAATCTTACCCAATTTAAATTATTGTATTTAGTATAGACTTTTTTGGGACCCAAAAGCTTTTTTAATAATTTCATATCCTGACCTTTCATTGATTTTTTCCATCATATCAATGTTTTATGAAAATAAAAATCTAAAATGATTTTAACTTGATGCTATCCAATAAACGACAACACTTGTACCTCCACCTTGTGAATTAAAACCAACTTCCCAAGTAGCACCCTTCGGAACGGGCAAAGTAAAACTTGCTGCCGTTGGCGTCCCAGCTTGATTCTGCGTTGCTCGCATTATTAAAGCACCGTTAACATATCCATAAATTGAAGGCGTCCCTGAACTGGAAGTAATATTAAATATTGTAGCAACTACAAAACCATCCGTTGCTGCCTGATAGGTCGTCCCAACGGATTTGCTTTGATACGTTCCTAAACCTTTAACAATATTTCCACTACTATCAGTAGTTAAGTTTGAATTACATAACTGCGGGTTCGCCCCGCCCTGGCACACATAGGGAACAGTATTTGTGGTTAACGTGGCCGCAAATAAACTTTGGCTGATTAACATGGTCAGAATGAATATAATTTTTTTCATTTCCCCTCCCATTACGAAATATTTGAAATATACTAATCTGGTCTGCCTAAGGCTTGCCCAGAAATAGGGAGTTGCCCCCCATTTTTAACGGTCCACCTATATCCATTACCACTGGACAACTACAATCCCATTGCCGCCATTGCCTCCAACAACAGGATAACCGCCATTATTAGCAGGTCTGGCAGCTCCGCTTCCACCACCGCCCGTAAATCCATTGTTACCATTGCTTTCGCCTGTCACTTGTGCACCGCCGCTTCCCATCAATGAAGAAGCTCCCGCTCCGCCGACATCGCCGTTACTTCCATTAGAACCGCTGCCACCTGCGCCGCCACTAACGGACAAGGTACCAAATGATGAGGAGCCTCCGTTACCGCCGGAATTGCCGCTTCCGCCGCCACCGCCGGTATTATAACTTGACCCTCCAGGGCCACCGGTACCAACAACCACACTATATTGCTGACCTGGTGTTACAGAATAAACATTTAATATAAATCCGCTGCCGGAACCTCCACCGCCTCCCCCGCTATTACCCCAATTTTGACCATTGTTGCCACAACCTCCGCCGCCGCCACCACCGCCCACCATACTTATTAAAACAGTAAAAATATTTGGTGGAGCAGTAAATGTGCCAGACGATGTAAAAACTTGCAAACCATGCGTTAGTACATTTCCGTTATTATCCGTAGTCAAATTTGAATTACACAACTGCGGGTTTGCCCCACCCTGGCAAACATAAGGAACAGTATTTTGGGTCAACGTCGCCGCAAATAAACTGGGGCAAAATAACATGACCAATAAGAATATAATCTTGTTCATTTCCCCTCCGATCTATTTGGATAACAGAAATAGGGAGTTGACCCCTATTTTATTCGGGTTACGTTGGGTGGCACCGGATTTACCTCTCTGTATTACGTGATGAGGTTTACCTACAACTACAATTCGATATTTCCTTGGCATAAAACCCCCAAAAATCTTGTACAGGGGGATTTATCCATTTCTCACTAAACAATTCCCATGCTTCGGGGAAAGCATGCCAATTAATTCAATGATATAGTGTAAACCTAGTTAATTTGGAATCAACCCTTTCGGCC
>CAZKUL010000025.1:0-24537 GCA_964555945.1 uncultured Planctomycetales bacterium | reverse complement strand
CTGTACAAAGGTTGGTGTCGCTCCCCGCGCGGGAGCGTGGATAGAAACCTCATTCGGGATCTGTTTCCTCAGTTGCGCTTTGTCGCTCCCCGCGCGGGAGCGTGGATTGAAACTCGAGCTCTGGCTTGTAATCTACCGGCATCATCTGTCGCTCCCCGCGCGGGAGCGTGGATTGAAACAGTATTGTTTGAAGCAGATACTACATCAATTAAAGTCGCTCCCCGCGCGGGAGCGTGGATTGAAACATGTACTAAAGGTCTTGTCCAATCCTTACGGTAAGTCGCTCCCCGCGCGGGAGCGTGGATTGAAACGTTGGTTCATTGAAACGTATAAACGTATAGATGTATTGACGATGATTATTCTAGAGATTAGAATAATACTTTATAGACTACTGGAGGTATTTTTATGAAAGAAAAGGTCATTGAAGCAGCGGGAAAGACGTGGCGGTTTTTAGGCCAACACGGAGAAACCAATGTCGGTGCATTGGCCAAGGCCCTCAAAGAGAAGGATGAGGTGGTCTTGCAGGCGATAGGGTGGTTGGCCCGTGAGGACAAAATTGGCTATACGGTCAAGAACCGCCGCACCTTTGTGTCCCTGGTCGAAGGAGAATTGCGCTCCTTTAACGCTGTTGTCTACAATATGAATGAACACATTGATGCGGCGCAATTGCCTAGTAATGGCAAGCCCAAGACCAAAAAGTAGGGTAATCTAGTTCACTGTCAAATTAGTCTTTAGTACTATGTCATCCCGACGAAAGTCGGGATCTTTTAAAGATTCCGAGCACCTGCGAGTGTCCGGTATGAGGACCGGCTTGCGCCGGAATGACAAATTGGGAGATATTACTTGAATCGATTTATATGTATCCATGGCCATTTTTATCAGCCACCGCGGGAGAATCCGTGGCTGGATGAGGTGGAAGTGCAGGACTCGGCGTATCCTTATCACGACTGGAATGAGAGGGTGACGGCGGAATGTTATGCCCGCAATGCCGCTGCGCGCATTTTAGACAATGATCACCGCATCGTGGATATTGTTAATAATTATTCCAAGATCAGTTTTAATTTCGGGCCCACATTATTGTCGTGGATGCAGGACAAAGACCCTGAAATCTACGCCGCTGTCATGGAAGCTGACCGCCTAAGCCAGCAAAATTTTTCCGGCCACGGTTCTGCGATCGCCCAGGTTTATAATCATATGATCATGCCTTTGGCCAATACCAGGGACAAGCGCACGCAAATTATTTGGGGTATCAAGGATTTTGAGTCGAGGTTCAAACGCAAACCTGAAGGCATGTGGTTGGCAGAGACCGCGGTTGATACTGAATCTTTGGATATCATGGCCGAGCAGGGGATTAAATTTACGGTATTAGCACCCCATCAGGCCAAGCGCGTCAAGCAGGGTGACCAGGAAATGCTCTGGCGGGATGTGGCCGTGGCCAAAATTGATCCGCGCGTGCCTTATCGCTGTTATCTGCCCTCTGGACGTCAGATAGCTATCTTCTTTTATGATGGCCCCATCGCCCAGGGGGTCGCCTTCGAAGGATTGCTCAATAACGGCGAACATTTCGCCCGGCGCCTGACCGATGATTTTAGCGCCAGCAACCCGCAACCCCAGGTTGTCCATATCGCCACCGATGGAGAAACCTATGGCCATCACCATAAATTTGGTGACATGGCCCTGGCCTATTGCCTGCATTACATTGAAAACAATCAACTGGCCCAACTGACCATCTATGGCGAATTCCTTCAAAAGTATCCGCCCACCCAAGAGGTGGAAATCGTAGAGAATTCCTCCTGGAGCTGCGTGCATGGGGTTGAGCGGTGGCGTTCGGACTGCGGTTGTTCCACGGGAGGCCAACCAGGCTGGAACCAAAAGTGGCGGGCCCCCTTGCGCCAATCCTTGGATTGGCTGCGTGACCAGATAACTCCTTTGTATGAAGCCCAGATGGCGGCCTTTACCAATGACCCCTGGGGCGTGCGTGACAGGTATATTGAAGTGATGCTAGACCGCAGTGAAGAGAATACGGGACGGTTTTTACAAAATATCGCCGGACGTCCCCTCAAGGACGAGGAAAAGATCAAAATCCTCAAACTTTTGGAAATGCAGACCAATGCCATGTTTATGTACACCTCCTGCGGATGGTTTTTTAACGAGGTCTCTGGCCTTGAGACCGTGCAAATCCTTAAGTATGCAGCGCGCGCCATGCAGCTGGCCGGGGACGCAGCCGGGGTCAACCTGGAAGAAGGTTTTGTTAAATTACTTGCGGGTGTCGTCAGCAATGTGCCGGAGCTTAAAGACGGGGCCCAGATTTACCGGGCCATGGTCAAGCCTTCGGTCGTTGATCTTTTGCGTGTCGGTGCCCATTACGCCATGACATCCATGTTTGAACAATATGCCCCTCAAACCAATATGTACAGCTATACGGTCAAGAGCGATCAGTATGACCTTAAAGAGGCGGGGCGTTTGAAGATGGCGGTTGGCCGTGCGATGGTGCGTTCCAAAGACACCTGGGAGCAAGCCACCATTTGTTTCGCCGTGTTGCATTTGGGGGACCATAATTTTATCGGCGGCGTGGATTATATCAGCGCGGAAGAATTTGTGAAAATGCGCACGCTGTTGACGAATGCTTTTTTAGAAAGCGATATTCCCGGCGTCATCGGGGTCATCAAGGATTATTTTAAGTACCATAATTATTCCTTGTGGCATCTCTTCAAGGAGGAACAGCAAAAGATATTAAATCAGGTCCTGGGTTCGACCATGGATGATATTGAAACAAGTTTTCGCCAAATTTACGACCACCATTATCCCTTGATGCAAATCAAGAATGATATCAGCCTGCCCTTGCCGCGCATGTTGATGACTGTCGTTGAGTTTGTGCTTAACCGTGATATTAGCGCCGTATTGGAGGCCGAAGAGGTGGACATTAAGCGTTTTAGGCAATTAGTCGAGGAAATGAAGCGCTGGTCGTTCAAACGTGACCAGGCTAATTTTTCTTTTTTGGCCAGCCAACGGATCAGCAGCCTGATGAAGCGTCTCTCAGATCACCCTGATAATATCCATCTCATGGAGAAGATCATTACCATCCTCGAGCTTTTGGGGCAATTGAGCCTGGACCTCGATCTTTGGAAGGCGCAGAACACCTATTTTGCCATGCGCCGCCGTATTTATCCGGATATTGTCTCCCAAGTGGGAGCTGATGAGCTGGCCGGCCGGTGGGTCAAGCTTTTTGAACACTTGGGAGAAATCCTTCAGTTTAATATCACCTCACCCCTTTTAGTGGGCAAGACATAATGACTCTCAAACACCACGGCGGCATTTTATTGCACATCACCTCGCTCCCGTCAAAATTCGGCATAGGGGACATGGGCCCGTTTGCTTATGCCTTTGTTGATTTTGCCCTGAGCGCTGAGCAAAAATACTGGCAGATCTTGCCGGTCAATCCCACCGATGGTATCAATGGCAATTCACCCTACAGTTGTTCATCAGCGTTTGCGGGCAATGAATTGCTCATCAGTCCGGAGATGATGGTCATTGAGGGGTTCTTGCAGCCCTCTGATCTAAGCATGCCGTCCGCATTTACTGAAGGCCGTGTGGATTATTCCGGTGTGAGGACTTTTAAAGAGAAGCTTTTTCATTGCGCTTACCGCCGCTTTGAAAAGAACAAGGTCTTTATTAAGGATTTCAATGAATTTGTCAAGACCCAAAACTATTGGCTGGAGGATTTCGCTTTATTTACGGTCATCAAATCCATGTATGGCGGGCGCGGCTGGAATGAGTGGCCTGCCGCACTAAAGACACGCCAGCCTTCAGCCCTCAAGGAAATTCAGCGTCGACATTCTCCTGATTTAGAGCGGGTCAAATTCATCCAGTATTTATTTTTCCGCCAATGGCATAAGCTTAAGGGGTATGCCAACAGTAAAGGGGTGGCGATCATTGGGGACATTCCCATATATGTCAATTATGACAGTGTGGAAGTCTGGCGGCACCCGTCCTTTTTTAAATTGGACAATAAGGGGAACATGAAGTTTATCAGCGGATGTCCGCCTGATTATTTTTCCAGGACCGGCCAACGCTGGGGGAACCCGGTGTACAATTGGGCGGGATTAAAAAAGGTCAAGTATAGCTGGTGGATCAACAGGATAGAACACAATTTAGGGATGTTTGATTATTTACGTATCGATCATTTTCGGGGATTTTCCGGCTTCTGGCAGATTCCCGCGCATGAGAAACTGGCTGTATTTGGGCGTTGGGTCAAGGGCCCGGGGGCCGCTTTTTTTAAGATCCTGGCCAAAGAGTTTAAGGCCCTTCCCATTATTGCGGAAGATTTGGGAGAAATCACTCCCGATGTGATTGCCTTAATGAAGAAATTTGGATTTCCGGGCATGCGGGTATTATTGTTTGCGTTCAACGGAGACATCCACGGCAATCCGCATGTGCCTGCCAATTATCCGGCGCATTGTGTGGCCTATAGCGGCACTCACGACAACAATACCATTCAGGGATGGTATCACCATGAAGCCAAACCGCATGAGAAAGCTAACATCGCCCGCGTGCTACGCATGAAATTTACCCCCCGGACATTGCACTGGACGATGATTGAAGTCTTGATGCACTCTAAGGCTGAAACGGTGATTATACCGATGGGGGATTATCTGGGATTAGGGGAAGAAGGGCGCATGAATACGCCGGCCACCAAGGTCAATAACTGGCTTTGGAGACTCAAGCCCCACGCCCTTAAGCCGGCATTAGGCCGGAAAATTGCACGGTTGATGAAAAAAACTAATAGGGCAAATCTTTAATTCTTTTCATCCCCGCGGAAACGGAATCCTGGACATGAGATTCTGGATTGAAGCCACTTGTTTCGAGTCCAAAAGAGGCGACTAGTTTGAAATCTCCGACGTAACCATGCTTTAATGTGTGGTTATGTCTTTTTCCAATAAAAATTATTTTTCTTGCCCGATGTCACCAAATAGGTTACACTTGTATTGTGATCGTAAGTTTCAGGGACAAAGAGACAGAGGATGTTTATGACGGGACACGCAGTAAAGGCGCTTTAAGGCGCCTGCCTGTGGATCTTTGGAAGCTGGCTTATAGAAAATTCTATGCGCTGGATCATGCAGTTTCATTAAGAGACTTGGCTTCACCGCCCAACAACAAGCTTGAAGCCCTTAAAGGTGACCGCAAGGGGCAGCATAGCATTAGGATTAATGATAAATACAGGCTCTGCTTTTACTGGACATCCTTGGGGCCGGAGGCGGTTGAAATAACCGATTATCATTGAAGGGAATGCATATGAACAAAAATACTACCAAATCCACGATCAGGCTGCCTAAAAACAGAACTCCTGTCCCTCCTGGAGAAATATTGGTTGAGGAATACATGCTGCCTTATGGCCTTACGCAGCAAGAAATGGCTACGTGTTTAAAAATATCACGTAAACACCTTATTGATATAATCCATGCGCGTAGGCCTATGTCCTTGGAAATAGCCCAGCGATTGGCTAAATTCTTCCAAACATCAATAGATTTTTGGATCCAGGGCCAGATGGCCTATGATATATGGCATGCGAAGCGCAACCCAAGTGAAGTTCTTAAACACATCAAACCATTTAAATTACATTTAAATTGAATACATGTCTTTGCGAGCGCGGGCATGATAGCGAGAGAGGTCAAATATGAATAAACTGCTCGTAACTCTGGGGATCATTTTGCTTTTGGCCGGTGCTATCGTGGGGGCAAAGGTTTTTTTAGCGCCCAAGAACGCTCCGATTAATGTCCAAATGGCGAGATCCAAAGGCAATCCTCAGGCCCGCGTTAAAATTATCGAATTTGTCGATTTTCAATGTCCGGCCTGTGCCTTTGGCCTTAAGTTCTTAAAAACATTTTTTGAACAACATCCTAATGATCTTTATATCCAAGTAAGGTATTTTCCTCTGACCAATATGCACCACCATGCCATGGTCAGCGCCCTTTACAGTGAGTGCGCGGCGCGTCAGGGAAAGTTCTGGGCCTTGGATGACCTGATGATCCCTCAGCAGGCCCAATGGGCGCAGTTGATCAGCCCCGATCCTGTTTTCCAGTCCATGGGGGCCCAAGCGGGAATAAACATTGACCAGTTAAATACCTGCATTGCCTCAGATGATGCGCGCAAGGTGATCAATGATGAGAAGTCGTTGGGCCAATCCCTCGGGATCGTTTCTACACCGACGTATTTTGTCAATAATAAGATGGTCGTGGGTGTCAAATCCTTGCAGGACGAGCTTAAGAAGTATTTCCCCAACAGTGTATTTCAATAAAGGCTATTGACCATGTGGGTCATTCTTCGTCTCATTATTGGCGGTATTTTCATCTTTTCGGGCCTGGGTAAGCTCCTGACGTCTTATCAGAATTTTTTGTATGTGGTCCAGGCCTATCAGCTGCTGCCTTCCGGCGGCGAGGTGCTAGTGGCCCAGATATTCCCTTGGATAGAACTGATAGTGGGCGTTTTCGTGACACTCGGCTTGTGGACGGCCTGGGGACTTAGAGGGGCTTTGGTCTTGCTCGGTATATTTGTGGTGGTGGTGGGACAGGCCCTTCTTCGTGGATTGCCTTTGGAGAATTGCGGTTGTTTTGGGGAATGGATCCATTTAAAACCGCAGACGGTCATCGTTATGGACAGCGCCAGCCTTTTGGTTACCTATTTATTATTACGTAATATCCTTCAAACCAGAAAATTGAGTCTGGATTCTTATTTTGATTCCCCCTCTTTTTTTAAAGAGGGGGCGAGGGGGAGTTCTGATTGAAGAAATCCGTACTTTTATTGATTGTACTTTTGGCGTTGACCACTCAAGGGTGGGGGGACATGATCAAAGAACCGAATGTAGCAGGCGGCTTTTACAGTGCCGATCCTAAAGAATTGTCTGATTCCATTGACTATCTGGAAGCTTCAACCGGACCCGTGCCGGCGGACCGGAAAATCTTGATCGCCATCGCCCCTCATGCCGGCTATCCTTATTCCGGACCGGTGGCGGCCTTCACCTATAAGGCCATTGCTCAAAACCATTATAAAACCATTGTGGTCATCGGCCCCAGCCATTTTTCCCCCTTTGAGGGCATCTCCGTCTGGCCCAAGGGCGGATTTAAAACGCCCCTGGGGATCGTTCCGGTCGATGAGGGTTTTGCCCAAGCGCTCTTAAAAGAAAATCCCAAGTTCCAATTTTTACCCCAGGTCTTTGAGCGGGAACATTCTATTGAAGTCGAATTGCCTTTTTTACAAAAGACTTTCACCAGTTTGCATATTGTTCCCATCTTGATGGGGGACCCGGATCCGCAAGTGTGCAAGGATCTGGCCGTGGCTTTGGATAAGCTTATCGGCAATAGGGACGATGTATTGGTCTTGGTGAGCTCAGATATGTCCCACTATTATACCTATGATGTGGCCAATCAAATGGATGCCCGTACCTTAGAGACCATCAAGGCCATTGATCCCAAATCTTTTTTTGAGGGGAACATCAGCCGCAACATGGAAATGTGCGGGTTTGTGCCGGTGACAACAGCTTTACTATTGGCCAAACTGCGCGGGATCAAGCATGTGGAGGTCTTAAAGCATGCTAATTCCGGTGATACCTCTGGCGATAAAACCAGGGTGGTGGGGTATTCGTCGGTGATCTTTTATTCGGACCTCTTGGGGCAAAGCGCATCCGACACCGGCGGGATCACGGCCTTAAATGCGGCAGAGAAAAAGGAGCTATTGGGAATTGCCCGGCAGAGTATCGAGACCTTTGTTAAAACCGGCAAGACCCCGGATATTACCGTTAAAGAGGCCAGACTCAATGAGATTGAAGGGGCTTTTGTGACGATCACCAAGCATGGGGCTTTACGCGGCTGCATTGGCAATATCCTGGGTGAAGAACCTTTGTTTAAGACTATCCGTGATATGGCTGTTGCCGCAGCCTCTCAAGACCCGCGGTTTACACCGCTGACAGCGGTGGAGTTAAAAGATATTGATCTTGAAATTTCCGTTCTCTCCAAACCTCGCCGTGTGAAAGATGCTTCGGAGATTCAAATGGGCATCCATGGTGTTATTGTGAGCAGGGACGGCCATCAGGGCGTTTTTCTGCCCCAAGTGGCCACTGAGACCGGCTGGAGCAGGCAAGAATTTTTAGGCCAACTCTGCAGCCAAAAAGCCGGCCTGCCCCCGGACGCATGGAAAGACCCAAACACAGCCCTCTATGTCTTTACCGCGGATGTTTTCGCGGAGAAATAAAAGTACAACCATCATGAACCTCCAACTACGTAACAAATTTATCTCAATCTTCGTCATTTTCTGGCTTGCTCTTTTCTATTACGAATCCACCTGCGTTTATTACCTGCAACCTTTTTTTAAAGGTGAATTATCCAGGATAAAATTTCTTTTTCCGCCCGCCGGCTGGATCATGTTTTATGACATTGAAGACAATTTTGGCTATACGGAGGTCTATGGGGTCAAAGACGGCAATCCTCAACTGATCGACCCCCATCAAATTCTACAGACCCGCGCCATCGGCTATGATAATATCAACCGCAATGCTCTTATTACAGTCCTGGAACCTGGAATGTCCAACACCTTTTGCCCATACCTCAAACGCAAATTCCCGTATTTTGAAAAATTTCTGGTTACCTACGTTCAGTACCCCCATTTGACCGAAACACCCATGGAAAGGACGCAGACGGTGGCTTATACGTGTGGGGAATAAAAAAGAAGAGCCGCAGTTGTCTGCGGCCCTGGTAGCATAGGATAAAACATCTTTACAATTCTTCCATGACTACTTTTAATATACCGTGTCTATTGCTTTTTACAAGTATGTAGAGACGCCATTTATGGCGTCTGGAGATTGACGCTAATCATATGAGACGCCATAAATGGCGTCTCTACGATAGCTGCCCTTCCCGTACACAGAGTATGATATAGGTGCAGGTTTTATTGCTGGAATGACAGGTAAGGATTATGAAAAATATGTGGAACATATTGTTTTTGGAAGAACGGGCGTCCATTGGGTTTTCTTTCTTTCGGATCTTTGTGGCGTTGACGGTGGGATTGCATGTGATGCCGTCATTCTTTCATTTGGATGACAATTATTTCTCGACCGCTTTTAAGATGTTGAATACGGATTTTTTTCCTGCGTCATTTGTTGAATTAGTGCAGAAGAGTCCGGATGGGCTGGTTATGTTTTTTGTCTGGGCTTTTATGATGGCCTGGTTTTGTTTTCTCATTGGGCTGTTTTCACAGATGAGCTGCATCTTGATGACGGCCTGCTGTTATTATTTTTATGCGCTGAATTGTTTTCATATCGGGACATTGTCCTGGGACATCTTGCTGGTGACCTTGTTTTTGATGTGCGTGACCCCGTATCACGGGGATTATTTTTCTGTGGATGCGCTGCGCTGGGGGGACATCGAGGCATGGCATCGTCAGAGGCCTTTTTTTATCCAAAGACTTTTGCAATTGCAGATTGCCTCCACCTATTTCTTCACGGGCCTTTATAAGATCACGGGCCAAGGTAATTGGATTACCGGCAATCCCATTTATTATTTGATGAACTATCCCGTACAGGGAGTGACCAAGAATTTTCTGATAAAGGAATGGATGGCCGGACATCCCCAACTTTGTTACGTGAGCGGCCTTATGATCGTGGCGACAGAGCTATCCATGCCGTTTCTTCTTTTTAACCCGCGGACCCGTAGCACTGGGATCATTCTAGGATTATGCTGGCACCTGTTGCTTGTCCTGACCCTGGATGTGCCAACGATCTTTTTATTTTTGTTTCCGGCCCAGTTGATGCTGTTTATCCATCCCAAGAAAATAGAAGAATGGATTGCCACCCGTCGGCGTATTAATGCCCAGAGCCCGCGGGCGAAGGTGATTTATGATGGAGAATGCGGGTTTTGCCGCTCCAGTGTCAGATTATTGCAGGTGATGGATTTGTGGGGACGCCTGGATTACATCACAGGTCCCAAGGGATTAAGTGAAATGAAACTTTATACCTCTGACGATAAGATCTACGGCGGATTCTTTGCTTTCCGGCGCCTGGCATGGATGCTGCCCATGCTTTATCCGATCCTACCCTTGGTTTATTGTCCTGGGTCAGGGATCATGGGGCCATGGGTCTACCAATGGGTCGCCCATAACCGGTATTTATTTCCTGTTTTTCATGTGTGTAAAGACGGACAGTGCCATTTATGATTGCCGCATCAAGTATATCCAAGGTCATTTGGATCCACACATTGTTGATCATCAGCATAGGACTTTTAGCGCTCTATAGCGCTTCCTTCAATAACGACGTGGTGGGCATTGGCGTGTTTTACGACCAGCTTGTCTGCGCCTTGCTGGGTATATTGTTGATGTTTATCTTAAGCAAGGGGGATTACCGGAAGTTTTTTGATGTGGCTTATATTGTTTACGGCATCAGTGTGGTTTTTTTGGTCCTGGTCCTGGTCATGGGCCGCCATGCCTTGGGAGCGACACGTTGGTTTTCCATCGGAGAGATAAGTTTTCAACCCTCTGAATTCAGTAAACTGGCGGTGATCTTTTTTTTAGGCCGTTATTTTTCAGAACGCCGCCCAAGATTGTCCTTTGATTCATCCAGTTCTCTGCGGGATGTTTGGGGTGATTTAATTTTCCCTTTACTGCTCATCGGTATCTCCATGGCCCTTATTTTTAAACAGCCGGATTTGGGCACCGCTATTTTGGTGATGGGTATTTTTTTAGTGATGTTGTACACAAGCGGGATCGCCTTAAGGCTTTTTGGGGGGTTGCTTGGGATAATGGCTTTATTGATGCCCCTGGCCTGGCACGTCTTAAAGCCGTATCAAAAAGACCGCCTGTTGGTTTTTCTTAATCCCAGTCACGATCCTTTAGGTGCGGGGTATACCATTACTCAATCCAAAATAGCTGTGGGTTCGGGGGAGCTGTTGGGCAAAGGGTGGCTGGCAGGCACCCAGAACCAATTAAATTTCTTGCCCGAGAGGCATACGGATTTTATTTTTTCCGTTATCGGTGAGGAGTGGGGATTCTTAGGCGGGATTGTACTGGTTTATTGTTATGGTATCATCATTTATTGCGGTTTTAAAATTGCCCGGCACAATAAGGATCCTTTTGGTCAATTGGTGGCTATTGGCATTGTCAGCATCCTTGCCATGCAGGTGGTGATCAATATCGGCATGGTCATGGGACTATTGCCGGTGGTTGGGATTACATTGCCGTTGATAAGCTATGGACGCACTTCATTTATGGTCTTTGCCCTGCTGCTGGGGTTTTTATTGAATTTGAGCAAAAAGCGGACGATTTTTTGAAAGCAGCTCTGGACAATGGGTGGTCAAATCGGTATAGTAAAGAATATGAGACATTTTAGAAAAGTGGTTAATAAGCAATTAGGCGAGATCTTGGTTGATCGCGGGGTCCTTTCACGCGCCAAATTAGAAGAGGTCCTGGTTTTTCAAAAGGAAAAAGGCATCCTGTTTGGTGAAGCGTTGGTCCAGATGAAAATTGGCACTGAAGAGGACGTGGTGCAGGCCTTGACCTGCCAATACGGGTTTCCCTACCTGCCCCTGGCTAATTATGAAATTGCCCCTGAAGTGGTGGCGACGGTGCCCCGGGCTTTATGCAAGCAATACTGTTTGATCCCTATTGATAAAATAGGCCGTAGCCTGACCTTGGCCATGGCCAACCCCTTAAATGTCCAGGCCTTGGAAGAGGTCGAGAAAATGACCGACAGCTCGGTGCAGGCTTTTGTCAGTACAGCAACGGAAATTAACAGTGCCATCAATCGCTATTACGAAACGCACTGATGTTACCCACACAAGTACTTTTTAAAGAAATTCTCCTGCGGGACCACATCGTCACCCCCGAAGATATGAAGAGGGCCGTTGAGGAGCAGGAGCGGTCCGGCGGTGAGTTAAGCCGTATTCTTCTTGCGTTTAAACTGGTCGGCGAAGACCAGTTGAGTGTTGTGTTGAGCGAAGCTTTGCAGATACCGTTGATCAACCTGAATTTGTTTCGCATCGATCCCGCCCTTTTAAAATTAATCCCTAAAGAAACAGCTGAAAAATCTTTGTTGATACCCATCTCCAGGATCAATGACCAACTGACCATTGCCATGGTTGATCCCCTGGACATGTTGACTTTGGATAATATCAAAGCCATGACATCCATGTCGGTGAGCGTCGTGTTGGCCAGGCCCAAGGAAATGCGCACGGCCATTGAACGCAGTTACGCCCAGAATAATGCGTCCGAGATGGAAGAAATTTTCCAGGACATCCGTGATACCAAGGAGGCCGAAAGTCTGGAATTGGTCAAAGACCAGTCCCAGGCCCACAAAAGAGTTGTTGAGGACCTCAGTGAAGAGGCGCCGATCATAACCCTTACCAATACGATCATCCAACAGGCGGTCATAGCCAAGGCCAGCGACGTATTTATCGAGCCCATGGAAAATTGCATGCGCATCCGTTATCGCGTCGACGGTTATATCAGGGAAATCGACCGCATGTCCAGGGACTTGCATTTCCCGCTGATATCCCGCATCAAGGTCATCTCCAGCCTGGATATCGCCGAGCATCGCCTCCCTCAAGATGGCAGGTTTAGGATCATCACGAACCAAAACAAAGAAGTGGATTTCCGGGTCAATGTGCTGCCGACGGCCATGGGGGAGAAGATAGTATTGCGGGTCCTGGATAAGAACCAGGACATGGCGGACATTGATAAGTTAGGTTTTGAGCCGGAGTCCCTGAGGCGCCTAAAAGAATGCTGCCATAAGCCCCATGGCTTGATTCTGGCCTGCGGTCCGACGGGCAGCGGGAAGACGACGACACTTTACGCGATCCTTAAATATATCGATTCACCTGGACGGAATATCGTGACCGTGGAGGACCCTGTCGAGTTTCAAATGAAAGGCTTTAACCAGGTCAATATCCGCGCTGAGTTTGGCCTGTCGTTCCCTGCGGCCCTGCGTTCCATTCTGCGTCAGGACCCGGATGTGATCCTTATCGGTGAGATCAGGGATTCAGAGACCTTGGATATCGCGGTCAAGGCCGCTTTGACCGGGCATCTGGTGGTTTCTTCTTTGCACACCACGACTGGCCCAGGCTCGATTACACGGATGATCAATATGGGGGTGGAACCTTTTTTAATCACCTCGTCCCTGGTGGCGATCGTGGCCCAGCGGCTGGTGCGCAGGGTCTGCCAGAATTGCCGGGAGCCTTATACCGTCACTGATGAGGTCATCAAGGAATTTCATCTCAAGGAATTGTTGCCCGATCATGACGGGAAGTTTTATAGGCCCAAGGGCTGCGATAAATGTTTGAAAACAGGCTATAAGGGACGTGTTGGGATCACCGAAACGCTGGTATTGACCAACAAGATCAAAGAAATGATTTTAGTGTCGAGTTCTGAGGCTGAAATAAAGCGGGGGGCACGCAGCCAGGGCATGACAACGATGCGTGAGGATGCCGTTATCAAGGCCTCTCAGGGATTGACGACATTGGAAGAAGTGATCCGTTTAACGGCACCGGATTAGAGTTAATGTTTGGCAACTCATCGGGTCCTGTCCGAGGGGTACCCCATGTCGTCCTCGGGTTTAAAAGCACCCTCCGGGCGCCATGGGCGATGCCCCTCCCTCGGCCACCCGATGAGACGCATGGATAGCTAAACATCTACGGATTAGAATTACTTATGGATACAACACAAGAACGGATCTTAAAAACGCTTAAAAGCCTGCCGAACATCAATCCGGCGGACATTGACGCGCTCGTGGATGCCCAGCAGGACAAGACCAGAAGTTTGGTCAAGTCCCTGATTAAGCAAGGACTCATCTCCGAGCAGGACCTTTTGGTCCTTTTGATGCGTGAGCTTCACATCCCTTCCATTGACCTGACCAAATACCGTTTTGACGAACGCCTCAAAAGCGTTCTTACCGAAAAAAGCGCGCGCCAGTACCAGGTGATGCCGCTTTCCTTGCTGGGACAAACATTGACCGTGGCCATCACAGATCCGCTGAATGTTTTTGTCATGGACGACTTGCGCAATGTGACAGGCAAGGAAATTGAGATCGTGATTGCGTCAGAATCGCAGGTCCTCAAGGTCATTGATCAATATTACACGGCAAGCTCCAACGCATTGTCTGATGCAGGCCAGAATGCCAGCTCCAAGAATGGCGAGGTCTTACAGGAAAAGTATGGCCGCCAAGACAGCCCTGAGCTAGAGGAGTCGCCCCCTGAGGGGGAAGCCCCGGTCATCCGCATGGTCAATCTGGTCATCAAGGAAGCGCTGCGTCAAAGGGCATCTGATATTCATATCGAGCCCCTTGAGCAGGGGATGCGGGTGCGCTTCCGTATTGATGGCATCTTACAGGACATTCTGACGATCCCAAAGGAAAGTAAGAACGCCGTGGGGGTGAGGATCAAGCTTATGTCCAATTTGGACATCACCAATACCCAAACACCCCAAGACGGTCGTTTTAAGATGAAGGTCGGTAAACAGGAGGTGGATTTCCGCGTCTCTTTGCTGCCGACGACGTTTGGCCAGAAAATAGTCATGCGGGTCCTGGATAAGAACAACCTGTCGGTTGGCCTCTCTAAATTGGGATTCTCAAAGAATTCACAGACCATCATGGAAGAGTCTGTCTATAAGCCCTACGGCATGATCCTGGTGACAGGGCCTACGGGTAGCGGTAAATCAACGACATTGTACTCCTTGATCAGCAAGTTAAACACGCCGGAAAGAAATATCATCACCATTGAAGAGCCGGTGGAATATTTGGTCGATGGCCTGACCCAAATTGAAGTCAAATCGGACATAGGACTTAATTTTGCCACGGGTCTGCGGGCCATTTTACGCCAGTCTCCGGATGTGGTGATGGTGGGCGAAATCCGGGACGCGGAGACAGCAGACATAGCCATTAAAGCATCCCTGACCGGCCAGCTCGTGCTTTAGACCCTGCACACCAACAGCGCTGCCGGGGCGGTGACACGTTTGGTGGACATGGGCCTTGAGCCTTTCTTGGTGGCCTCAAGCCTGGTGTTGGTCTGCGCCCAGCGATTATGCCGCCGTATTTGCGATTCATGTAAAAAACCCATCGACATGAGCCCCGAGGTGGTGAAAAAAATTCAACACCGCCTTAAGGCCGATACTATTTTATATGAAGGCAAGGGCTGTGAACGCTGCCGGGGGACCGGCTACAAAGGCCGCGTCGGCGTGACCGAAGTCCTGCAGATCGACGACCAGATCCGCGACATGCTTTTGCAGAGAAAGACCTCCATTGAAATAACCCGCTATGCCCAGAAAAATCAGGGGATGAAATTGCTTTTTGATGATGTTGTTGATAAGATGTGTGCTGGGGAAACCACCATGACAGAAGTGTTTCGTATTGCCTCAGAAGATGAGGAATGATGCAAACAGACGCATAGATCATCAGCATGGAGAATATGCATGGATGCCTATAAAGTTTTATTGGGAGAAATACTGATCCAGCGCAAAAAAATCACCCGTGAGCAGTTGGATGCGGCGCTGCAAACGCAGAAGCAAAAGGGTGGTTTCATTGGTGAAATCCTTGTTGGTTTTGGCCTTTTGGATGAACGGGACATTGTCGTGGCGCTGGTCGTCCAGTGCGGATTGCCTTATATCGCGGTCAATAAATATGCCATCGACCGGCAGATCGTGAACTTGATCCCTAAAGAGGTGGCCCAAAAAGAAGGAGTGATTGCCTTAGACCGCATTGGCGAGATATTAAGCGTGGTCATGGTCAATCCTTTGACTGAAGAAAAGAAAAATTATTTAGAAACTTTGACCCAATGCCGCATTGCTACTTTTATTTCGACCAAATCCGAAATCGAAGAAGCCATCGCGCGGAATTATTGATAGTACTGACAACCAGGGGACATGTTCAAGTCAGAACTTCAAAGAACGTGTCCCCAAGCCGGCTGCCGAGCAATGGCGGATTGAATGTGAAAGCGACCCAGAGGAACTAACCGATGCCTACCTATAAATACAGCGCCCGTGACCAGGAAGGCAAAAATGTCGCGGGACGGATTTCAGCGGAAAATGAGTCGGTGATCGTTGCGGAACTTCGCAAACGTAACTTGATCATTCTGGAGGTTTCGGAAGAAAAGGAATCTGTTTTTAAAAAAGCCTCCAAACCTGGGAAAGGTAAAAGGGTAAAGCCGGAAGACCTGGTCATTTTTACACGTCAGTTTGCCACCATGGTTGATGCGGGTATCCCCATTCTGCAATCCCTGGAAGCGTTGAGTGAGCAAACCCCTAATATTACATTCAAAGCGGCACTCGTGACCATCCGGGATGATATCCAGACAGGCAGCAGCCTTTCCAGTGCCTTTGCCAAGCATTCTAAAATATTTGACCAGTTATATGTGAATATGATCCGGGTAGGGGAGAGCGGAGGCGTTTTGACCTCCATTCTCGAGAGGGTCGCCATGTATCTGGAAAAAAGCGAGCGGTTGCGTCAAAAAGTGCAGGGCGCCATGATTTATCCGGCCGTCGTCGTGAGCATGGCCATTTTGATCACCGTGGGCTTGCTCGTCAAGGTCGTTCCCACCTTTTCCCAGATTTATAGCTCGCTTGGCCAAAAATTGCCGGCCATGACCCAGATGCTGATAGATTTTAGTAATTTGCTGCAACATGATCTCCTGTTTATCGTGGCTGCCGGTTTTGCGGTCGTTTTTTTAGTCAATGCCTATAAGAAGACGCCCGCCGGCCATATCCAGATCGATACGATGTTACTGAGATTGCCTATATTCGGAGAGTTGATTTGCAAGGTTTGTGTGAGCCGTTTTTGCCGTACCTTTGCGACGTTGACCCAAAGCGGGGTCCCTATTTTGGAATCGTTGGATATCGTCGGTAAGACCTGCGGCAACCGGGTCATTGAGATTTTAGTCGATGAAATCAAGGTCAGCGTCAAGGAAGGTGAGAGCATTGCCGTCCCATTGTCCAAAAGCACGATTTTTCCCTTGATGGTCACCCGGATGATCGCCATCGGCGAGAAGTCCGGTAAATTAGAAAAAATGTTATCTAAGGTCGCGGAATTTTATGACGAGCAGGTAGATACGGCCGTGGAAGGCTTGACCAAATTGATAGAACCCTTGATCATCGGGTTTTTAGGCATTGTGGTAGGATTCATTGTCATTGCTTTGTTCCTGCCTATTTTAAATATGACTGCGGCGATGAAATAATATGCGACTATTTATCACTTTTATTTTAGGGATGTTCTTTTGGGCCAGCTATAGTATGGCCCAAGAGGACAAAGTCAATACAGCCACTACCGCGTTGCAAAATGTATTGTCCAACTTAAAGGAAAGCGTGGAACAACTAAGCTCGGACAATGATCAGTTAACCGCCCGGGATAACGCCATGAAGTCCCAGCTTTTGCAGTTGCAGACGCAATTAAATCAGGTTGAGTCCCAGGGTGATTTTTTAAATAAGTCCGCAGCAAAGTTACAGGACAAAAATCCTCGCCGTGCCCAACAGATCACGCGCCTGGAAGAAGATAATTATGAATTAGATAACCGGACCCAAAAAGCTGAAGTCACCATCAAGTCCATCCAGCAAGCCGTAGGCGCGGGATATCAAGAAGAACAACGATTGCTCTTGCAGTTAAAAGGGATGACCAATCTTCTGCCCACGGCACCTCCCGGGCCATCCCCAGCGACCGTAGAGGAAGAACATCGTCAGAAAGAGAGATTAAGATTAATAAAAATGATTTATGACTGCCAGCAACGCCAAGAGTCTCTGCAGGCGGCCATGTTGGAGACCCAAAAGAACATGCCTTTGGTGCCTGCGGCCAGTGCTATGGCCCGCCAACAAACTTTAAAGCAACAGATCAAGGACCTGCAAGGGCAGATGGCGGACTACCCGGCAGAAAGCGTCTCAGCGCATTGGGGATATGCCAATCAGTGGGATGATAATCAGCTGCGTCAGTTGGAGGGGGAGTTAAAAATTCTGGAAAGAAACTATTTGCAGCTTAAAGACTTAATGGCACAAATGACCAAAAAAGCCCAATCCATTCATCTGACCGTCACTGAACGTGTTGAAGAAGCTAAATTGCAGGGCAGTATTATCGATTTAAAGAACCAGACCGGCGTTTTAAAAGCAACCCTCGAGGACCTCCGTTCCCAAATGGTCGATCTAGACAAACGCAAAACCCACCTGGAAACTATGGTCAAGTAGGGACGGACACAATAAATTGGGACACATTGAATTAATCAATTCGATAAATTCAATGTGTCCCAATTTATTTGAAAATAAGTTGTGCCTGTCACGACTTATTTTTTCCCCTTAATTCTACCCGCAAGTGTTGTTGCCGCAGTTGAAGATCAGGCCATTAGGGCAAGTGATCTTGGTTGTCCAGACAGAGGGTTGTGAAAATGTATCAATGGGTGGGCTGAGTGGATTTCCAATTTGATCGAGGATTTGCATAGCTACTCCACCGGGACCCCCTGCGTCCGGCCCCGATCCCAGTGGTTTATTGGTGTCCTCTAAAACGAGAAGATGAGAACCTTGAGTAAGAGTAATGGGAGTGTCTTGGTAATCATCATACAAAGACGAACAAGAAAGTATTTGATAGACTTTATTGCCATCAATGGAAACATATCCATAATTATCCACACTAAAGCGGATTATATAATTACCACTAACCGGAATGTTAATTAGTCGGGAGAAGGTCGTCGTAAAGTTCCCACTGGCGAAGTTGCCATAAGGACCATTTTGATTTGGATAAATCCATAGGGCGCCTTTATCTATAAAAGAACCCCAACAACTTTCATTATAATCTCCACAAGTGTTAGGAGGATATATTGCAGGACAAGGTGTATTATTAACAATATAAGCTCGACAGGTTTGGTAATACTGGCATTGCTGGTTGGGATCACAATCGGCTGGAGTGTTCACATAGGTGACGCCTACGTCTTGTAGCAGGCTGACACCATTTGCCGGAGGCTCATTAGTGCAAGGAACGGCATCTGATGAAACAACCCCCTGGCACGAGGGAGCACAAGAAGCGTCTGGGACGCATTGATCAGAGATAGTAGCCCCGCATTGGAAGCCATAAATTTGAAAGCCGTAATAGCAGTTTGAGGGATCAGATGCTGGCGATGGGACACATGTTTGGCTTGCAGCAAAACCGGTCGGGCATGTTCCTGCTGTCGGGACACCGCTTGCCGGGATAGGAATAGTCCCACAGCCCAACGATGAGGGTGTCGTACAGCAGGTGGGATCATCCACGCAAGAGGAGGCTCCTGCCGCGCCATTGCACCCCAGGGGGGAACACTGATAATCATATTCGCGTTGATTGGCGGGACAATACAAGCCAGGGCCTCCGCAATTTTGGGGGGTCTGGCTACAGTCGCAATTGGCATTTATGGGGGGTACGTCGTTCAAAGGCGCGTGCCTCAGATTTTCCTGATAAGAATCCTGGACACCGTCATCCCATAGCTTGAAATGGGCGTTGACCGACCGCAGGACGTAGGGACCCATGATGACGATCCCGATGATAACAAGGATTGCGATCATGGTGTATTCCAACATGGATTGGCCGCGTTTATTCATATCTATACCCAAAGTATATCTGAGAAAACCAAGGCGCGCAACCCCGTTTAGGAATAAAATTGGGAATAAAATGGAATAAAATTTCAATAAAATTTCAACTTTCTTGACGATACAGTCGATGCATGGTACATTTAACTAAGAAAATAAGGAGGTTGATTGCCAACAATTTTAGTGGTTGGATCGTATAGATTCTTTTTTTATTCAAGTGATGCAGATGAACCGATACATGTTCATGTTCAGTCAGGAGATTTTACGGCAAAATTGTGGATTAATCCTATACGGTTACAATCGTCTAAGGGGTTTAACCAACGGCAGATTGGTGAAATATTGAGAATTGTTAAAAAGCATACAGCACTTTTTGAAAGGAAATGGCATGAGTACTTTAAGTCTTGAACATGAATGTCTTGGTACTAAATTATTTTTTTCTGATGATTCCTTCACAGTCTATTTAAATGACGGACGTCATATTACCATACCATTGGCTTGGTATCCCAGACTTCTTGCAGGGACCAAACATGAACGAGAGAATTATAAATTGATTGGTGGAGGTCAAGGGGTACATTGGCCAAAATTAGATGAGGACATCCTTATTGAAGGACTTTTAGCTGGCCGCACATCTAAAGAGAGTCAAAGTACACTTAAGAAATGGCTTCAAAAAAGGCGGAAGTAATTGGTTTTTCCAAACTGATGTAAAATCCGTTCCTGAACTCCATTAATTATCCGCAAAGAAATCCTCCCAGAACATACGCACGTGAAGGGGCAAAAAACGTTTCAACTGTTCAAATGATTGGCGCAATTGTTGGGGTTGTATGCTTTTGAGTAATTCGCGGACATCTTCCGCGCGGCCGCAAGTAAAGACTTGCTGGATATACATTTGCCGCGTCCCTTCGGTAGAAATATCCAGGACAGCTCCGGGCTTAAGGAACCAAAATAAATCATGTTTGACTTTTTTAAACATACTGAAATTATAACACATAAAACTGCAAATTTTTAGTTGATGATGTTTTTTTTGAGAGAATGATATTTCTTTGTCAGGAAAAAAATAGGGAATATTGCTTACGCCGCCCCTTTGAATCTGTTAAAATGATTTCAATTATTACTATTTAAAGAATGTCAGTAAATGTTTAGCACCCTCGTTATTGCGAGGAGCGAAGCGACGAAGAAATCCCATATGAGATTGCTTCGTCGCCTATGGCTCGTAATGACGGGACTATACGGGAATGACCGCAATCATATGGATTCCAAGCAATTATTTGATCAATATCTGTCATTGGTCAAGCGCTTAATACCCAAGCCCGCCTCCACTCCGGTCATTGGCATTGATATCGGGACCTCTTCGGTCAAGGTGGTGGAATTAAATCAAACGGCCGGCGGTTTTGAAGTGCGGCACTGGGCCATTGAGCCACTCGTCGGCGGAGATACCAGGGGCGCTTTAAAGAAAATCGGCGAGCGCCTGCATTTCAATAACCAGATTTTGGTGGCCTCGGTTTTTGGCAAAGGGACATTGATCCGCTATGTGGACCTGCCCCGGATGACTCTGGAAGACTTGCGCAAATCTTATGTCTATGACCTGGACAAGTATTTTCCTTTTGACCCCAAAAGCATTTACACGGACTGTTCCATTTTGGACCCCGATGGTAAAGATAAAAAAATGTCGGTATTGATGGCCGCCGTCAAAAAAGAAATCGTCGATGAGCGCCTGAAGCTCTTTAAAGATGTAGGTTTTGAATTAGGCCGTGTGACCATCAATTCCATTGCCACGGCCAATGCTTTTAGCAGCCTGGGGCCGCCCGTGACCACCCAGGGCAAAGCCAAGGCCGTTTTGGATATCGGCGGATCGGCCTCCTGCCTCATGATATTCAAAGATTCTTCCCCGCGTTTTACCAGGGACATCTTCGTCGGCAGCCAGGAGATGACCAAAAGAATCGCCAATGCCCTGGGGGTCGATGAGTCCCAGGCCGAGGCCCTCAAGCGCCAGCCCGGCGAGAAGGGGCCCCAGGTCCTTGAAGCCTGCGATATTCCGGTCAATAACCTGATCACCGAGATCCGTTTGTCCATGGATTATTATATGACAGAAAAGAACATCCAGGTCGACGAGCTTTTTTTAGCAGGGGGCGGGTCATTGTTAAAAGGGATCGAGGATGTTTTTGGAAAGAACTTAGGACTCCCGGTCAAAACATGGAACCCCCTACAAAATACCCGTTTAAAAATTCCTGCAGCCTCTCAGGATATACAGACCTATGCCGCGCAGTTCGGCGTGGCCTTGGGCTTGGGACTTTAGTTTTATGATAGATATAAATTTAATTCCAGCGAACTTAAGGAAAAACGGCAAGGAAAATGCTAATGCCTTGAACCTCAACTTCCCCCAGGAAGTCCTGGTAGGTGTCGGATCAGGGCTGATTGTGCTGATGCTCCTGGCCCACCTGGTGCTGGGCGGCATGTGGCTCTTGGGCATGAAGAATTTATTTTATTATCAGGCCCAATGGCAGAAGGTGTTGCCGGACAAAAATGAAATGGACTCCATCAACAAAGAGTCGGGGACCTTAAAGAAGAAAATCGGCACCATTGCTGACATGACGACCAAGAAAATCGTGCCCTGGGCCCCTAAATTCAATGCCATCAGCGACGATTTGCCCAAGGGGCTTTGGATCAGGAAAATGACATTGGACAAGACCGCCCTGACCATCGAGGGCAGTGTCGTCTCCAAAAGCCAGAATGAGATCAACAATGTGGGGCTTTTCCTTTTTTCCTTGAAACAAAATGACAGCTTCATGAAAGATTTCTCATCGCTGGAGGTTAATTCCATCCAGCGGGACAAGAACAATGCCGTGGAAGTCACGGATTTCACAGCCATGGCCAAATTAAAATGAATAAGTTGATTGAATCCTTTAATAAATTAAACGACCAGGCCCGTTATTGTTTGCTGGTGGGTGTGGTTTTTTTGATCATTTTGCTGGATGTGGTCTTTTTGGTGCTGCCCCAAATGGCCAGCATCGGCAGTATCAATGACCAGATAAAGAAGTTATCAGACGACACCCAGGAAGTGTTAAGTGAACGGCCGCAGACCAAGCAGCGGAAAAATAAACTCGATACGGCGCGCGCCCAATATAGTGCCTTGAGCATGAAGGTGCACACCATCCAGGAAATCCCGGCCATCCTTTCTACCATCTCAAGCATTGCCAATGAATATGGCGTTAAAATTGACCAGCTGGTCCCTAAAAAAGACCAGCCGGATGCGGTCGCCAAAGCGCCTGCCAAGAAAGTCGAAGATACTCCTTATTATGCCTTGCCCATTGTGATCAAAGCCCATGGGGGCTATCATATGTTTGGACGTTTCTTGAGCAAGCTGGAGGCCCAGAATTTTTTCGTCATCTTGAAGGACTTCATTATTCAAAATGATGATAAAGACCCTAATTCGCGCTTATTTTCTGTCACTGTTGATATCGTCCTGGGAGACAAGACTTCACCTTCAAAAAATTTATGAGATTCCTTATTTTTGTGCTATTATTCTTTTCTGCAAATTCTGTTTATGCGCAAGAAGTTTTTGTGTATGATGATCATGGGAAACGTGATCCGTTTGTCCCTCTGGTGTCCTCAACAGGGTTGGTGGTTACCTACGATCAAGATTTGTCGGTCACTGATTTGGACCTGGAGGGCATCGTCGCAGACCCTTCCGGAAATAACGTGGCCCTTATTAATGGCAAGATTGTTAACGTGAATGAACAAATTGGACCTTATGTGGTCAAGGTGATTGCTCTTGATCATGTGGAATTCTTAAAAGGCGCAGATAGATGCATATTAAGGTTGAAAAAAGGTGGAATGTAATGTTGACGCGCGCAGCCAGTGTATTGGTTTGGATGATATTTTTTATTACCTCGACATTGCTTTGGGCTGATGTGCCGGTAAATCCCGTTGGAACGACGACTCAAGCCACGTTGCCCCAAGCGAGCGTGTCAGGGACTGATGTATCAGCGAACCCTGGGGGGACGACGGTTACTGGTTTGCCCCAAACAACCGCCGCCCCTGCAACAGCAGGCCTGGTCAGCCTCGATTTTCAGGATGCGGATATCAGGAATGTGTTAAAAGTGCTGGCCTTTAAAAGCGGTGTCAATATCGTTGCCGCGCCTGACGTGACCGGTGTTGTCAATATTGAACTCAAAGATGTTCCCTGGCAAAAGGCCCTGGATGTTATTTTATCCACCTACGGCTATGGTTATGACCGCAAAGGCAATATCATTACGGTCATGACGGTCGAGAAATTGAAAAAGTACCGTGAGGATTCCCTGGCCCTGGAAAATCAGGAGCCGCTGATCTCCAAAACATTTTACCTCTCCTTTGCCAAGGCTGAGGATGTGATGAAGATCATTACAAAATTAATAGACAAACGCGGTTTTATTAATTTTGACGAACGGACCAACGCCCTTATTATCCGGGACCAGGAAAATAACCTGGAGCTATTGTCCGCCGTCATCAAGTCGATCGATACGATCACCCCCCAGGTGTCCATCGAAACTAAAATCGTCGAGACGGACCTGTCTAACTCGGACAATTTGGGTATTGACTGGGTCAATGGTCTGACCGGCACTGTGACGGGAGCGACCCGTCCCACGATATTTCCTTTTACGCAATCCAGCGGCTCCAGTTCGTTTTTTCCGCCCCAAACCTCTTTTGGTGCTGCCAACGCCCCAACCCCGACTACAGGAACTTCCACAACCCCTGGCTTTACGTATGGGACCATCTCTGCTGCACAGCTTGCGGCCACGTTGCAATTTTTAAGTACCCGCTCCACGACCAAAATCCTTTCCAACCCGCGCATCGTGACGTTAGATAATCAAAAGGCCAAGATCAATGTCGGAGAAGAATACCCGGAGGCAACTTATTCTTTTAACTCGAGTACAGGCGCATTACAAGTAACTGGTTTTACTCAATTACCTATTGGTGTTAATTTTGAGGTTACACCACATGTGAACA
>CAZKUL010000024.1:0-24763 GCA_964555945.1 uncultured Planctomycetales bacterium | reverse complement strand
TTTTAACCATCAAATCAGCAGTGGCGGGATTTTCTTTAAGGTGGGTGATGATGTCTTCCATGCCGATGCGGCGATGGAAGTAGCCGGCGCTTTCATTGGGATGGGCATGGGCCTTCCAGTTTCGAAGCAGCACGTCAATGACTTGGGCTACCCGTTCACGGGGGATGGATTTTAGATAAATGGCGTTACCATCAGCCGATACCATCGGCAAACCCTGAAATCGCGCATCTTCAGCACCCAGTAATTTTAATTGATAACGGTTAAAGCCGGAACCCACCAATCCAAATGTTTTGGTGGCAGGCCTGAAGCATTGGCGCTCACAGCCGGTGATACCGATCGATTCCTGCAAATCTCCCCAGCCCATAGCTTCCAGTTGGTCAAGCAATTCCGGTTCAAATTTTTCTGAGTCAGTATAGGTCAAGCGGCAAGTGTCACGGCCCACGCACGCGCCAGAGAGAAGACGTAAATTTGAATAAGGCTTACCATTGCGTTGTCCAAACCCAAATTTCTTAAGATCAGCTTCAAAAGCAGCTTTCATTGATTCTGGCAAATTAATAAACAAAGCGTCCTGGTTGGGCGTGATCATAAACTCAACGGGGTAGGTGTTCATCAAATGTTTACATAGACTTTTGAGTTTGCCGTTGGGTGAATTATCAATGAGACGGCCGTTTTCAATGTACATGCCATAAGCCCAAAGTCCATTGCTGGGCTGCTTGATCCAGCCATGATGCATATGCCGGGCACCAGGATCAAGATTAGGATCCGGTAATTCCAGTTTGACCCCAAGAATTTTTTCGACTTCTGCGCGGTACCAGGCAATACCCATTTTTTTGACCACAAATTTCACACGGGCCCAAACCCGGTTTTCACGGTCACCCCAATGTTGATGGACCTTGACAACGGCATCCAAAGTTTTAAGCAAATCCGTTTCCTTGACTTGCGCCAAAGGTTGGGCAAAACAAGCCATGGAGGGCTTGCCATTGCGTTCGCCTTGGCCGCCGCCCACATATATCTGGAATTTAACCACCTTGTTATTCTGAATGACCGGCACAACGCCCACATCATCACTGAGTACTTCTGCACAATTATCAGGGATTAAGGTGCCTTTCTCATCCTGATGGACGGTGGCAAAACCAATTTTAAATTTACGGTTAAGCAGGTTCTTGCCGTAGGCGAAAGATTCACCCGGTTTGCGGATTTTAGTAGGGTCAATCTGCCAAACTGAAATAAAAGGCTCGAGCGGCATCTGAAAATAAGCACCGCATTGACGGGCAATGGCATTGGTATTAATAATATTTGAAAAATGGTCAATGGGGCAACCCATGACATTACGGGTATTGTCGCCGCAGCCATTAAGCGTATTAAGCCCGGATTCGGCCAATGCCTTAACGACAAAAGGAACATTTTGCTTTTTGATCCAATGGAATTGAATATTCTGGCGATTGGTCAGGCGAATGGAGGGATGACCATCGGGGTCTTTGGTGTATTTTTCTGTAATATCATCGATCAAATTATATTGTTCCCTGCTTAAGGGGCCGCCGCCGGGTATGCTGATGCGCAGCATATAAATCCATTCTTTATTGCCCGCAGCTTCTTTATCCCGGTTAAATTCCAAATAGATGCCATGAGATTTAGCCAGGGCTTCGGTTTCCCAGGCAATATCATCACGGCTCAAGTCGGCAAAATCGACACGCAGATTTCCAGCAATGGAGCCCGCAGCCAGCTTATTGAGCTCCTCTTTGGAAAACTTCTCCGGTGGCGTATTAAAATTAGGCGTACAAGGTTTACGGTTCATAGTGAATAATTATTTTATCGTATGGACGATGAAAGTCAATCGTATTTTAAGGTACCGTGTGGTGCAGATTGAAAGCAAGAGGGTATTTCCGCATTTTTGATGTTATCTTTATCATTTTATGTTAATATATTTTTCTAATGAAAAAATTCTTTTTCCATCTGGGCAGCTATATTTTGCGTGGCATTTTGGCTGTCATACCCATCTTCTTGTGTTGGACAGCTGTTTGGCTATTACGCAAATTCATTGATCAGCAGGTGCTTAAGTTTTTAGCCCAATATGTCGATATCCGCCAAATTCCGGGTTTGGGTATTGTATTGCTATTGTTAAGCCTCTATATCATTGGATTGCTATTTAGCAATGTGATTGGCCGCCAGATTTTTCGGTTTATTGACAGTGTTGCCGAACGAATTCCCATCATTAAATTTATTTACGGTGTCGGAAAACAAATTTCCGATACCCTTGCGATGACTGATCCGCATAAGCAGGCTTTTAAAAAGGCGGTATTGGTCAATGCGTTTAACGGCAATGGATGGATGTTGGGTTTTGTCACAGGCAGTACAAAAGACCAGCATGGTCAGGAGCTCCTCAAAGTATTTGTCCCCACAGCACCGCATCCTTTAACTGGTATTATTTTCTTTGTAAAACCATCTCAAACCATGGATTGCGGCTGGACAGTGGAAGAGGCTCTGAAGACCATTGTGTCCGTTGGCATCATCTCTCCTGAAGAAATTAGAAATATAGCATAAACTTAAAAGCCCTGGGTAAAGAACATCACCCGATGAACAATTATCCTATGACTTACTTCGGTCGTTATTGGAACAATACTGAGGATGGACGTTTACAATGCCATCTTTGTCCCCGCCTTTGCACGCTGAATGAAGGCCAAAGGGGATTCTGTTTTGTTCGCCAGAACGTGGGTGGAGAAATGGTCCTGACTACCTATGGCCACTCCAGTGGATTTTGCCTTGATCCTGTTGAAAAGAAACCTTTGAATCATTTTCTTCCTGGAACGGCCACATTATCCTTTGGTACAGCCGGGTGCAATTTAGGTTGCAAGTTTTGCCAAAATTGGGACATCAGTAAATCCAGGGAATTTGATCGTCTGACGCAGGAAGCCAGTCCCCGGGAAATCGCCCAAGCGGCCCAGCGCCTGGAGGCCAAAAGTATAGCCTTTACTTACAATGATCCCGTTATTTTTGCCGAATACGCCATTGATACGGCCATAGAATGCCATTCCCTCGGCATAAAGACGATTGCTGTCACAGCGGGGTATATCACCGATGAGGCCCGGGGAGAATTTTATGAACATATGGATGCGGCCAATGTGGACTTAAAGGCATTCACGGAAGATTTTTATAACAAAATTACCTTAAGCCATCTGCAACCTGTATTAGACACCTTGGTTTACTTAAAGAAAAAGACCAAGGTATGGTTTGAGATTACCAATTTAATGATCCCTGGTCTAAATGACCACAAACAAGAAACCGCTGATATGTGCCAATGGATCATGGATAACTTGGGGCCTGATGTGCCTGTGCATTTCACGGCTTTTCATCCGGATTACAAAATATTGGATCGTCCGGCTACACCGATAAGTACATTGCAGGAGGCTAGAGAAATAGCCCTGGCTAAAGGACTTCATTATGTATATACGGGAAATGTGCATGATACCCAAGGCTCAAGCACCTATTGTCCATCCTGTCAGAAACTATTGATTGAGCGTGATTGGTTTGTTCTAGGGGAGTATAATTTAAAAAATAATTTATGCGGATTCTGCGGTTATCCCATTGCAGGTGTGTTTGAGCCAGTCCCAGGCCATTGTGGGGGCAAAAGAGTTCCCGTGCAAATATAGTAGTTTCATTAATAAAGATGTCATCCCCACGAAAGAGGGGATCCAGACTTAAAGAGGGGGCTTTTAGAATGAAAATATTATCCTGGAACGTCAACGGCATTCGCGCCATAGAAAAAAAAGGTTTTATCGAATGGCTTCACAAAGAATCCCCGGATATCCTATGCCTTCAGGAAACCAAGGCCCATCCCGAACAGTTATCCGAAACTATCATGAAACCAAAAGGCTATTATACTTATTGGTCAGCAGCTGAAAAAAAAGGATATAGCGGAGTAGCTATTTTTTCTAAGAAAGCCCCTAAAACGGTTACCGAGGGTCTAGGCATCAAGGAATTTGATAGCGAGGGCCGTACGCTGATTGCCGATTATGAAGATTTTGTTCTGTTTAATATCTATTACCCCAACGGTGGCTCGGGAAATAAAAGAGTGCCCTTTAAAATGAAATTTTATGATGCTTTTTTTACCCTCATTGAGAAATTGCGTAAAGCGGGAAGAAAAATAATTGTCACCGGGGATATCAATACGGCCCATACGGAAATTGATTTGGCCAGACCCAAGGAAAATGTCAAGAACACCGGCTTCCTTCATGAAGAAAGAGAATGGGTCAATAAGTTCATCAAGAGCGGCTATGTGGACACCTTTCGCCATTTTACAAAGGATGGCGGGCATTACACCTGGTGGGATTACTATACCGGTGCCCGCGCCCGTGATGTCGGCTGGCGCATTGACTATTTCTTTGTCACGGAAAATTTACTGCCCAGTCTCAAAAAAGCCTTTATCCTCAAAGATGTCATGGGCTCAGACCATTGCCCTATTGGGATCGAATTAAAAACTAAGTAGATAGTGCGTAGGGGCCGACCTCGTGTCGGCCCTAAATATTTTTTAGCTCTTTGCTTGCCGCCTGTATAAGTATATAATTATCTCCAGTGGCAAGAAGCATTATTGTAATTGTTTAGCGTCATTGCGAGCGTAGCGAAGCAATCTCTAAAAGAATTAATTCTGTTGAGATTGCTTCGTCGCTTCGCTCCTCGCAATGACAAGGCGCTAAACATCGCATCATTTTTAAAAAGAACGGTGATCAAGGGGGAGAAAGCTTATGAAAAAAATTAATTTTATCTTATGTCTGATGGGTGTAACGATTTTATTCTCAGGCGCAGCGTGGTCTGCAACAGCAACGGCCATCCTTAAGGGTACGGCGCCAGATTCTAAAATAAGCGGTACGGTGACTTTAACAGAGGAAAAAGGCGGTTTAACTGTGGTGGCTAAGGTCATGAATGTACCCCTAGGACCGCATGGCTTTCATATCCACGCCATTGGTAATTGTGGGGACACAGGTAAGGCTGCCGGAGGACACTTTAATCCGGACAAATCTCCCCATGGTTTATATCCCATGGACGGCCCTATGAAAGCGATGGCCGGAGACATGGGCAATATCGTCGTTGGCGCTGATGGGACGGGCGATTTTTCTGTCTTTATGCCAGGCCTTACATTAAATGACGGCAAGTATGCCGTCAACGGCTTATCTGTCATTCTTCATGAGAAAAAGGACGATTTTAGTCAGCCTGCGGGTAACGCCGGAGGGCGTATCGGTTGCGGAATTATTGAAGAGCCAACACCAGCAGGTATAACAGCTCCGAGCGGAGTGGCAGTACCCCTCCCCAATGCGAGCTAAAAGATGCTAGAAATTGAAAATACTGCACTAGCGGTTATTGATGTTCAAGGAAAACTGGCAGGCTTGATACATGAGCATGAAAGAGTGTTGACCCACATTGAACATCTTATCAAAATGTGTGAAGCTTTTTCTATACCTATTCTCTGGAGCGAACAGGCTCCAGATAAAATCGGAGGCAGTGTAGAATCCATCAAGCAATTGCTGTATCCCGTGATCAAACCGATCCCCAAGCGCACTTTTAGTTGTTATGGCTGTCCTGAATATGTCGAACATCTCCAAAATATCAACAGGCGTCAAATACTGGTGACAGGCATTGAAACGCATGTCTGTGTCTATCAAACCGCGCGTGACCTTAATCGTCATGGCTATCAGGTGCATGTGGTCGCGGACGCGGTGTCTTCACGACATGACTACGATACAGATATGGCCATTGCACGGATGCGTGATGAAGGTATTACAATTACGACGACCGAAATGGCTGTTTGCGAATTGCTTAAAACCTCTGACAGTGTCCATTTTAAAAAGATTGTGGCCTATCTTAAGAGGTAGATAAGGGGCCTTAATTTCATTCGGGAGCGAAAGACGACGTGGCAATCCCTGAGAGACCGGCTTTTAAAACCGAAGTTGACGATCTTTTACACGAAAACCGCGTTTTTAACCCCCCTTCTCTTTTTTCTCATCATGCCAATATTAAAGACGATTCACTCTATGCGCAGGCCCGCGTCGACCGTGTGGGTTTCTGGGAGCAATGCGCCAAACGATTGGAGTGGTTTTCTCCCTGGCAGCAAGCCCTGGTCTGGGATAAGCCTTTTGCCAAATGGTTTCTAGGTGGCAAGATCAATGCTTCTTATAATTGCTTAGACCGGCATATCAAAGCCAATCTGGGCAATAAGACTGCGTTGATTTGGGAAGGCGAAGACGGCGCAGAGAGAACTTTCACTTATGCGGAAAGTTATTTAGAAGTCAATAAACTGGCTAATGCCATCAAAAGTCTGGGCATCAAAAAGGGTGATCGGGTCGCCATCTACATGCCGATGATCCCTGAGGCTGTTTTTGCCATGCTGGCTTGTGCGCGCATGGGGGCCATTCATATGGTCGTTTTTGGCGGATTTAGTGCCGAGGCTTTGAGGGAACGTATTAACGACGCTCAAGCTAAACTGCTCATTACCGCTGATGGTGGATTTCGTCGGGGTAATGTGGTAGCGTTAAAAACCATTGCCGATAGCGCATTAGCTCACACGCCTAGCATTCAAGATGTAATCGTCGTCCAGCGTTGTAACAATGATGCTCCCATGATAGCGGGACGCGACCATTGGTATCATGATGTGATGCGTCATTCAAAAGCCTATTGCGAACCTGAGGCCATGGACAGTGAGGATGTCCTTTTTATTCTTTATACTTCAGGCACCACCGGGAAACCTAAAGGGATAGTGCATTCAACCGGGGGTTATTTGACCGGCGTTTGCAATACGACAAACTGGGTATTTGATTTAAAGCCGGATGACATTTTCTGGTGCACGGCAGATGTGGGTTGGGTTACCGGTCACAGCTATATTGTCTACGGGCCGATGACCAATGCCGCCACCCAAATTCTCTATGAAGGGGCCCCGGATTATCCGGAGCGTGACCGTTTTTGGCGTCTCATCGAGAAATATAAGGTGAGTATTTTCTATACAGCTCCCACAGCCATCCGTTCCTTTATGAAGTGGGGAGATCAATGGCCCAAGGGATGTCATTTAGGGTCTTTGCGTTTGTTGGGCAGTGTAGGTGAGCCCATCAATCCTGAGGCCTGGATGTGGTATTACGAAAACATCGGCGGTCGTAAGTGTCCCATTGTGGACACGTGGTGGCAAACAGAAACAGGGGCCATCATGATCACGACACTTCCCGGATTGACGCCGATGAAGCCAGGCTCTGCAGGCAAGCCTTTGCCTGGTATTGATGCTGAAATATTGAATGAAGAAGGGCAAATTATCCCAAGCGGCGGAGGTTTTTTAAGTTTAACCAGCCCTTGGCCTTCCATGCTCAGGGGTATTTGGGGCGATCCCCAACGGTATAAAGAAACTTATTGGGGAAGATGGTCAGGTAAAACATATTTCGCGGGGGATGGCACCAAACGGGATAAGGACGGTTATTTTTGGTTTTTGGGGCGGGTGGATGACATTATGCTTGTTGCTGGTCATAATATATCGACCTCTGAAGTAGAAAGCGCGCTCGTCGATAACCCTATGGTCGCTGAGGCTGCCGTGGTCGGTGTTAAAGATGATATTAAGGGGCAGGCCATTGCGGCTTTTGTCATCCTCAAAGAGGGGCATAAGGTTGGCGCCAAGACAGAAGAAGTCCTAAAAAATCATGTCTCCCATAAAATTGGGGCCCTGGCTCGTCCTTCCCGGATTATTTTCACCGCGGATGTTCCCAAGACCCGTTCCGGAAAAATCATGCGACGCTTGCTGCGCGACATTGCTGAAGGCCGTCTCCTCGGAGACATTACGACCCTCGCGGACCCAAATATCATTGCCACGCTCAAAGAAAAATACCAGGAAGCATAATCCCCTCACGGTGTAAACTTACCATTCCCTCCCCCCTTGTGGGGAGGGTCAGGGATGGGGGGAAATAGTGGAGAATGCCATCGAATCCATAACACGCTGCGTTGAACTCCTTCTTCAATCCAAGAACACTGTTGTCTTGACTGGTGCCGGCATTTCTACGAATGCCGGCATTCCTGACTTTCGCGGCCCCCAGGGGCTGTATACCAGCCGTCTCTATGATGCTGAAAAGATTTTTGACATCGCTTATTTCATGAAAGATCCAAAGCCCTTTTATGAATTTGCCCATGACTTTATTGCCCTTGAGTCAACCATCCAACCGACCCTCACCCATCACGCGTTAGCGGCACTCGAAGGTGCGGGTCGTATCAAAGCGGTCATTACCCAGAATATAGATGGACTGCATCAAAAAGCGGGCTCTCAGAAGGTGTTGGATATGCATGGTAATTTCTTGAAGAGTCATTGCATGAGGTGCCGAAAATCTTTTGAATACCAGGAATTAAAATCAATGGTCTTGCAGCATGTCATCCCGCATTGCTCATGCCGGGGAGTTATCAAGCCGGACATTGTCTTTTTCGGGGAAGATGTCAAATACTACCACCAGTCCCTGGAAATGGCTCAAAAAGCGGACCTCTTCTTTGTCATCGGCACTTCTTGTGTCGTGTATCCGGCTGCCTCATTACCGCAATTTGTCCCTGGTAAAATAATTATAGTCAATCATTCAAAAGTTAATTTAAATGTGTATAATATTGCCTTGGAAATAGAAACTGATATTGACCTGTTCTTTAAGCAAGTCATGGAGACACTCAAAACCTACTCGCGGGCAGTCAGGTAGATTAAAACGCATGAAAATCCTCATCATTTTTCTTACGGGAATTTTGATATTTCCGTGGCTGGCTTGGACTGATTCAAATGCCTTCCAGATCACATCTGCCGTTTTTGGAAACAATGAGGCTATTCCTAAAAAATACACTTGTGACGGTGGCGATGTCAATCCGCCTTTAGCGATCAAAAATGTTCCCTCCAAGTCAAAAAGTCTGGCATTGACCGTTACCGACCCAGATGCTCCTGAAGGGACATGGACCCACTGGGTCATTTATAATATTCCGCCCAATACCAATGAGATCATTGAGAACACAAACCCAGGGACTGAAGGCTTAAGTGATTTTGGTAAATACACCTACGGTGGCCCCTGTCCGCCGGATGATAAACTTCATCATTATGTTTTTCGTGCTTATGCGCTTAATAATATCTTGAATATTAATGAAGGCCCATCAATCACCGAAGTAGAAAAAGCCCTTCAAGGTCACATCGTTGCCAAAGCCGAATTGACAGGCACCTATCAGAAAACAGAGTTCTAGAAGGCATAATAATTAGGGAAATTAGGTAGCTGTCACCATTTATTTCTATTATAATAAAAAAATCATGCTGAATTCCTCGATTGCCAAGAAGCAAACCGTTGCCATAACAGGTTTTTTGTTGATATTGTTTATCATCACCCATCTGGGTGGAAATTTATTTATTTATGCCGGACCTGACGTATTTAATTCTTATGCCCATAAATTACATAGCCTGGGACCCTTGTTATTAATTCCCCGCGTCTTGCTTTTTATTATTTTTGTTGTCCATATTTTCGTGATTCATATTTTGGTCATCCAAAACATCAAGGCGCGTGGCGGTCTTAAGCGTTACGCCATTGATCAGGCGGTAGGGCAGCGTTCCCTGGCAGAACGCATCATGGTTTGGAGCGGTGTTTATATTCTTGTTTTTGTCATTTTTCATATCCTTGATTTTGCCGCGGCTGACCAGCATGGGGTTCGCAGCATCATCCATGGCAAAAGCTACGGCCTTTATGGTCTTGTATTTAATTCTTTCAAAGATCCCATCCATGGCCTTCTCTATATTGTGGCCGTGTGTTTTCTGGGGATGCACTTATCTCATGGATCCCAAAGTATCGTGCAAACTTGCGGTTTCCGTCCAAAGTGGGAATCTGTGATTCAAAAAAGCAGCGACTATTTTGCCTTGATCATGGTCTTGGGTTATAGTTCAATTCCGGTGTATGTGTATTGGCTGAGCCACTAGTATGCTGTGTCATGGCGAGGAGCCGAAGGCGACGTGGCCATCTCTGAAAGAACAACTATAAATTATGTTAGATTCTAAAATTCCAACAGGTTCACTTAAAGATAAATGGACCAATCATAAATTTAACGAAAAATTGGTTAATCCCGCTAACCGGCGAAAATATAAGATTATTGTCGTGGGTACGGGCTTGGCCGGCGCTTCAGCGGCTGCGTCTTTAGGGGAAATGGGCTATCAGGTTGAATCTTTCTGTTTTCAGGATTCTGCCCGCCGGGCGCATTCCATCGCGGCACAGGGTGGGATCAATGCGGCCAAGAATTATCCCAATGATGGCGATAGTGTTCGCCGTTTGTTTTATGACACCATCAAAGGGGGCGATTTTCGTTCCCGTGAAGCCAATGTCTATCGCCTTGCTGAGGTGAGCAACAATATCATTGATCAATGCGTTGCCCAGGGCGTGCCTTTTGCCCGTGAATATAGTGGCTATTTGGACAACCGTTCTTTTGGCGGGGCACAGGTCTCGCGTACATTTTACGCGCGTGGCCAAACTGGCCAGCAGCTTTTGCTGGGGGCCTACCAGGCCCTCATGAAAGAAGCTGGTAAAGAGTCAGTTGTTTTGCATCCGCGTACAGAAATGCTGGATTTGGTCGTGATCGATGGTGTTGCCCGTGGCATTATTGTCCGTGATTTGATGACAGGGAAAATTGAATCCCACGCGGCCGATGCTGTTGTCCTGGCCACGGGTGGTTATGGCAATGTATTTTATTTGTCAACAAATGCTAAAGGATGTAATGTCACCGCCACCTGGCGCGCCCATAAAAGAGGGGCCTATTTTGCAAATCCCTGTTATACACAGATCCATCCAACCTGTATACCGGTGCATGGGGAATATCAATCCAAATTAACGTTGATGAGTGAGTCGCTGCGCAATGATGGACGCGTATGGGTCCCCAAGACGCCCAAGGACACTCGTCCTGCCCATGAAATACCCGAAGATGAACGCGATTATTTTTTAGAACGTAAATATCCGGCCTTTGGTAATCTGGTGCCGCGTGATATTGCCTCAAGGAATGCTAAAGAACAATGCGACATGGGCCGAGGTGTGGGGGATACGGGCATGGCTGTGTACCTGGATTTCAAAGATGCCATTGGCCGCCTGGGGGAAGAGCTTATCAAGGAACGTTATGGCAATTTGTTTGACATGTATGCCAAAATCACCGGGACAAATCCCTATAAGACACCGATGATGATCTATCCGGCGGTACACTACACCATGGGCGGCTTATGGGTAGATTATAACTTGATGAGTAATCTGCCAGGACTTTTTGTGGTGGGGGAGGCAAATTTTTCTGATCATGGCGCTAATCGTTTGGGGGCCTCAGCCCTTATGCAAGGGTTGGCCGATGGCTATTTTGTCTTGCCCTACACGATCGCGAATTATCTGGCCCAAATGAAACCTGATGCTAAGGCAATCATCAGCCGGGGAGAGTTTAAACTGGCTGAAAGTGACGTTAATGATAAGATCAAAAAGCTATTGTCGATTAAGGGCAAAACGACCGTTGATGAATTTCACCGGAAATTAGGCCATCTGGTTTGGGATAAATGCGGCATGGCCCGCAATGAGGCAGGCTTAAAGGAAGCTTTAAGGATCATCCCGGAGATTCGCGAACAATTTTGGAAAGATGTTTGTGTGCTGGGCTCTGGTGAAGAGATCAACCAAGCCCTAGAGCGTGCCGGACGTGTGGCTGATTTCTTAGAATTTGGTGAGCTCATGTGCCTGGATGCCCTGGAGCGCAAGGAATCTTGCGGAGGCCATTTCAGGGAAGAATACCAGACGCCGGAAGGTGAGGCCCTTCGTCGCGATGATTTGTTCTCATACGTCGCTGCCTGGCAGTTTAATGGTGTCGGCCAAGCCCCGACACTACATAAAGAGGAATTAAAATTCGAAGAAGTCCATCTCGCTCAAAGAAGTTACAAATAGAACTATGTATTGGCGTCATTGCGAGGAGCCGTCGGCGACGAAGGTCCTCTTGCCGGACACTCGCAGGAGCTCGCAATCTCTGAAAGAACTACTAAATGTCCAAAAAAATTAATCTTACCCTCAAAGTCTGGCGCCAAAAGAACTGCAGCACTCCTGGTAAATTCGAAACTTACAAGACCCAGGGTGTTGATACCGACATGTCATTTTTGGAAATGCTGGATGTGGTCAATGAAAAATTGACTAAAGAAGGCAAGGAACCCATTGCTTTTGACCACGATTGCCGCGAGGGCATTTGTGGTACGTGTGGAGCTGTAATCAACGGCCAACCTCATGGCCCCATGCGCGGGACGACATTGTGCCAATTGCATATGCGTAATTTTAAAGACGGTGAGACCCTCATCGTTGAACCCTGGCGTGCTGCGGGTTTCCCCATCAACAAAGATCTTTCGGTAGATCGTTCTGCCTTTGATCGTGTTATTACGGCGGGGGGATTTATTTCCGTAAAGACAGGACAGGCTCCGGATGCGCATTCTATTCCTGTTCCTAAAGAAGCGGCAGATACAGCCATGGATGCGGCGCAATGCATTGGCTGCGGGGCTTGCGTAGCCGCATGTCCTAATGGTTCAGCCATGCTTTTCGTGGCCGCTAAAGTCTCCCATTTAAATGCCTTGCCCCAAGGCGCTCCTGAAAAGGACAGCCGTGTATTGAACATGGTCAAGCAAATGGACAAGGAAGGCTTTGGCAACTGTTCGAACGCCTACGAATGCGAAGCCGCCTGCCCCAAAGAGATCAGTGTTGTCCACATCGCCCACATGAACAAAGATTACCGCGAAGCCTGCAATCCCTTCCATAAATAGGCCTAAAAAAACATCCAGCCTCAGGTTTGCTTTTAATATAAATACATGGCATACTTCAAGTATGCGTAGCTCTATGCCTTTTTTAAGTCAATTTTTCAGGTTATGCTATTCAGTTGCTATTTTGGTAACATTTATACTTAATACCTTGAGTCCGTTACCTCAAGCCTATGCAGACCCAGCCTTCGGTGGTACCAATGAATTTGTTTTACCCTCACCAGGTGTCCGCATTGATTTAAGCCCTGATTTTGCCCCCGCTGAACTAAAAGGCATCACCATCCACCCTGAAAATCCCCTGATGTTCGATTTCATTATTTATAAAGGAGATCAGTTTATCCGTCATCCTGAGCGTAGCGAAGGATCTCTAATAGAACAACAATTAAAAAAGAATGAATATACGAAGTTAATTAAGTATTTCTTAGCCTCATTAGCCATTCCCGATGAAGACCAATGGGTCAATCTTTCTCCTTATGAAAAGGACCGTATCATTAAGGATGATTTTGGCAAAACCATGATGGGCCGAGACCTTCTGGCCCAGGATTATATCCTTAAACAAATCACCGCTTCATTGATCTATCCCGAAGAGGGGCTGGGCAAGAAATTCTGGGAAGAAGTTTACACCAAAGCCCAAAAGCAATACGGTACCACCAATATCCCCGTCAATACCTTTAACAAAGTCTGGATCATCCCCGATGATGCCCTCATCTATGAAAAAGGCAACACCGCCTATGTCTTAAAGAACCACCTAAAGGTGATGTTAGAGCAAGATTATTTGGCACTAAACAGAAAAAATGTAGGGGTGGGTTCCAAACCCACCCAAGAACGGGCAGGTTATGAACCTGCCCCTACAAATATCAATCAATTAGGTTCCCAAATCATCCGCGAACTCGTCCTTCCAGCCCTGGAAAAAGAAGTCAATCAAGGCAAGAACTTCGCCCTATTGCGTCAAGTCTATAGCGGCATGCTATTGGCAGCTTGGTTTAAACGAACGTTGAGAGCATCCCTATTAGGTCAAATTTACGCGGATAAGAGCAAGATCAAAGGGATCAACCAGGATCCCGCGACAAATGAAGCCATTTACCAACGCTATCTGCAGGCTTATAAGAAGGGTGTGTTTAATTATATCAAAGAAGATGTGGATAAATACACGAATGAACCCATTCCAAGGAAATATTTTTCAGGAGGACTGGAACATTATAAAACTTCTTCAATAAGAGGAACGCGCACATTAAATAGCGCAAATAAAGGATTGTTAGCAATCCAAGGGCCAGAGGAAGATCTTGCTCAAGTGACATTGCAAAAAATGGCGGCAATGAATCCTGCCATGGCCTCTGATGTGCCTCAAGACCGAATAAGAATTATTATGGCTCGTCAAGATTATGAAACAGCATTTGTAGGTTATTATGGACCTTTGATAACAAGAAAAGGATCTTTAATTGCCTTTAATAGGTGGCACGCACTGTACTTGGCCCGAAGAGAATTAGCTCGAATCTTGCTGGCGACATCCCCTCGTTTATCCATGCAACAAATACTTAGCTATTTTAATTACAAGAGATTTGGAATAGATGTGTCAAGATTCAGGATTGTTGAAGATCTTCTAATAAAAGCGACGTTGATCGTGGCAAGCAAAAAACAGAGGAAGGTGGATCAAGAGGATCAGAGGATAACTGATTTTGTTCAACAGGCTGATGATTTTAGAACAAAAAGAGATGCGGAAAGAGCCATGGTTTCCAACTATCAGCTAAGACAAGAAGGACGCAGGATTACTCTTTGGGATATAAAAAATAATCATTCGGTGGGAGACCAAATTGATCTTCCCGACTTTTTGAATATAGCTTCGATGAAAATGGAGAAAGTGTTTAATATTGTTAAGGATGGTAAACTCATAACCATTGTTCTTCTTGCTTCCGGAGATGGCAACACATTAAGGGTGCTATTCTTTGGTGGGGAAGGCCAAAATGGGGCTACACCCTTATTATCGGTGCCCGGCGCACGTGCTGGCCAGTCGTTAATAACCCTTCAGCAAGATGGAAAATATTTTCTGAATATAAATTATGTCTTAAGTAATGGAGCAACACCTAAGGAAGGATTTGCGACCATATCAGTCCAGAATCCAAACGATGCCCATTTATATATGGATCAATGGCCTACTTTGGGACCAGGTTTCGGTAACGCTGCAGTACATAGTATCCAAGAAAATCTTCATCAAGGTGAACGCATCCTTTATGCTTTTCCCATAGCCATTGCTGGGGCACCTTCAACTTTAGCGATTATTGACCCTTCCCCGTCATCGGATCTGGACCCAACTGTACCTATCAATCAACGTGAAACTTCGATTAGGTTCGTTGTTGTTCGTGGTGCACGTCATGCTAGCTCAAGGAATTATATTATAAAGGGTGCAATTAATGACGTGCATGTTATTAGCGATGGGGATGGAAGAACAAATGTAGATTTCCCAGGATCAAGACACCACATAACTTTGTCGTTGACCAATATTTTTCCAAATTTAGACGGTTATACTTTAAATGGACATGGAGGGGTGTTACAATTTTTAAGATATCTTGTGACACATCTTAATGGCCAAAGACTGACAATAGATACCGAAGGTTTAGAATCAAATCCAAGTTATAGTGGCTCTCTGGGGGATGTTTCGTTCGATGGACAGGTAAGATTAGATGATTTTAATTTTGTATCTACAAAAGGAGAAGTTGTTGGTACCCAAGGCCATACTTTTCCCGCCAGTGACATTGTTAGAATTTCGGATGGTTCTGAAGTTTTGTGGCAGAAATCGCCAAGCCCAGCCATGCTAGTGCATGATAAAGCAATGGCTAATATCCCCGGTGGTATTGATCTCAACTCAGCGAATCTGGCCATGATCATCAAGCGTGACGGGAGGGGAATGGTTTTGCCTTTGTCCCAGCAGGACATGGCCCAGTTAGGTAATTTCGAGGGCTTGGACCCTGTCATCCTGTCCATCACACCTGCCAGCCAAACCTCATTATTTGCCCAATTACAATCAAATCCATAAACAATCATCGTAGGGGTGGGTTCTAAACCCACCCATTAGAATGAAATACAATGGACATTTCCCTGCCAGGAATTACAATAACTCCATGCTGATCGACAAAAGTACCCTCCAAAAATATGATGTGGCCGGGCCGCGCTATACCAGTTATCCGACTGCGCCCCAGTGGTCAGCTGAGGTGACTGCTGATTCATATGCCTCGGCATTAACGGCCTTTGGCTGCAATGATAAAACCCTTTCCCTCTATGTCCATATTCCTTTTTGCGAACAGCTTTGTTATTTTTGTGCCTGCAATAAGGTCATCCGCGCCAAGGAGGAGAAGGTAGGGGATGAGTTTTTAGAACATCTTTTTAAAGAAATTGATATGGTCGCCGCCAAAATTGCCAAGCGTAAATTGGTCCGTCAATTGCATTGGGGTGGAGGCACCCCCAGCTATTTATCTGAAGGACAGATGGAGCGGCTCTTTACCAAGATCCAATCCGTTTTTGATATTGACCTTAAGGAAGAGATCGCCATTGAAATTGATCCGCGCACGGTCACGCATAATAAACTTAAAGTCTTACGGCATCTGGGCTTTAACCGCATTTCCATGGGCGTCCAGGACTTTGATGCCAAGGTCCAGGATGACATTAACCGTATCCAACCTTTTGAACAAGTTGCCCAGGTCCATCAGTGGTGCCGTGAGTTGAAATTTGAATCAGTCAATTATGATTTGATCTATGGTTTACCTTATCAAACCAGGGAAAAATTTAAGAAAACAGTGGACCTTGTCGTAGGGCTCAATCCAGACCGTATTGCTCTTTACAGCTTTGCCTATGTGCCGTGGCTTTCCAAGCCGCAAAACAAATTTAACCTTGAGGCGATCGCTCTTCATGATGAAAAACTAGACATCTTCATCCAATCCCGTGAGAATTTACTGGCGCATGGCTACCAGGCCATCGCCATGGACCATTTTGCCCTAACCACTGATGCCATGGCCCGTGCGTTTAATGAGGGCGCTCTTCATCGTAATTTTATGGGATATACTTTAAAACCCGCGGATGAATTCATCGGCTTGGGGCCCTCAGCCATTGGTTTTCTTGAAAATACCTACATTCAAAATGTAAAAGTCTTACCTGAATATTATGAGAAGATCAGCCAAGGTTATCTACCCGTGGAGCGCGGCAAGCAATTAAGTCAGGATGACATCATCCGCCAGTGGGTAATCAACAGCCTGATGTGCCGGTTTCAAGTCGACAAACAGCTTTTCTTTGATACATTTGGTTACGAATTTGAAGATTATTTCCTGGATGAAGGTAAACATATCCATGATTGTATAGATGACGGATTGATCACTGAAAATTCACAACGTATTCAAGTCACAGATTTGGGTAAGATCTTTATCCGAAATGTCTGCATGGGATTTGACTACTACCTGAGGCAAAAAAATGGCCACCAGCGCTTCTCAAGAACAGTCTGATATTTTATTAGCATTTCAAGGAAAAAACAAAAGGGTCCCGGTATGGTTCATGCGACAGGCCGGACGGTACCTGCCACAGTACCAATCTCTTAAGGCCAACCGTCCTTTAAGCGAACTGTTTCGCGACCCTGAGATCGCGGGGGCCATCACCTTGCAGCCGTTGGAAATCCTGGGTGTGGATGCGGCGATCCTTTTTGCGGACATATTGACCATGCCCTCAGGCATGGGATTTCACATTGAATTTGTCAACCATAAGGGACCGGTCATCAGCAATCCTATCAATCATCCCGGCGATCTTAAGCGTTTAGGCAAATTCAGCGGGTTGGACCATGTCAGCCGTACTATCCAATTAATTAACGCCGTATTACCGCCAGTTATACCTTTAATAGGCTTTGCCGGTTCGCCTTTTACTGTAGCGACCTATCTGTGTTCTAAACATACCCGCATGATGTATGAGACCCCTCAAGCATTCCATGAACTTATGAAATTGTTGACGGAGAACACTATTGCCTATCTGAAACAACAAAAACAAGCAGGCATCAAAGTTTACCAATTATTTGACACCTGGGCCGGCACCTTGCGCCGCGAAGATTATGAGACTTTTGTATTGCCCTATGTGCAGAAAATCTTTGCCGCCATAAAACTTCCTTCCATCTATTATTTGAAAAACTGTGCCCATCTGATGGATTTAATGGAAAAGAGTGGTGCCGACATGCTATCGGTGTGCGAAACTGTCAACATCAAGGACATCAAAACCAAGAAGGGGATTCAAGGCAACCTGCTCAACAGCCTTCTGTATGCGGATGATAAAACCATCATCGAAGAAACTCGGTCCATCCTAAAAATGGCCAAGGCCAAACACCGCAAATATATTTTTAATTTAAGCCATGGCGTCATGCCAGATGTCAATCCGCTCAAATTAAAAATGATCGTGGATGAAGTGCATGCATTTAAATGGTAATGACTCTCCCCCTCTTTTTTTAAAGAGGGGGTTGGGGGGAGTTTGTTTTTATGAAACGCATCGCAATCATCGGTGGAGGCATTTCAGGGCTGACTGTTTTGCATTATTTGAAACAACGTTTCGGGGATTCAGTAGAAATCACCCTCTACGAGCGTGAGGCCACAACCGGCGGGACCATCCGCAGTTTTAAGGGCAATTCCTGTCTGTTTGAATGGGGCCCTAACGGATTTTTAGATAATCAGCCAGACACTATGGCACTCCTTAATGAAATAGGAGTTGCCGACCAGGTCATTGAGGCCAAATCAACCGCTCGTCGCCGGTACATTCAAAGGGATGGGCACCTGCACGCTGTCCCCATGGGGCCCCTTGACTTTATTCGCACGCCGTTATTACCCTTAAAAGACAAGTGGTCTCTGATAGGAGGGATCTTTAAAAGAAATATCTCGAAAGACACCTCCATCTATCAATATATATGTCAACGCTTCTCACCAGGTATTGCGGAATCATTCGTAGACCCCTTAATTACCGGGATATACGCCGGAAATATCAAACGTCTGCACATGGCTTGCGCATTTCCTAAATTTAAACGGAAGGGGTTCAAAAGAAGCCGGATGCTTTCATTTAAAGGAGGCATGGGGCAGGTCATTGAAGCCCTCGATAAGCGTTATAGCGCGTTTATCCATACTGATTCAGAAATCACTCACATTTCTTCGGATATTACCATTGTAGCAACACCTGCCTACGCTGCAGCCCAAATCGTTGAGAATGTAAACCCTGTGCTGGCCCGCATTTTGGGCCAAATGCCATACACACCTGTGGCTGTGGCAGGTTTACTTTTTAAATCTGATGCTTTTAAAATGAAACCTGATGGGTTTGGATATTTGGTACCTTCCAAAGAGAAAAAAGATGTATTAGGCGTCCTGACTGAGAGTAACGTTTATCCCGGACGGGCAGGGGAAGGTCAAATGATGATTCGTGTTTTACTCGGCGGGGCGCATCATCCGGCCATCATTAACGATGAGCCAAAAACGATTTTGTCTAAGGCCATTAAGGAAATTGATAGTGTTTATGGCCTGGTATCCAGTCCTCTGGAAACATTTGTTAAATTATGGCCACAAGCCATCCCGCAATATGAAATCAACTACCCTCAATGGCACCAGTCCATGGCCGAACAATGCGCCAAAACACCGGGCTTATATCTCTGTGCCAATTACATCAATGGTATTTCCTTTAACGACTGCATCAAAAACGCCAAAGCCGTGGCACAGCTTGTTACGGTTTAATTCGTTTATTTAATTGATGATGTTTAGCGTGTCATTCCGGCGAAAGGTCGTATTGACCGACACTCGCAGTTGCTTGCCGGAATCTTCGACAGTACGCATGAAGATCCCGGCTTTCGCCGGGATGACAATGGTGCTAAACAATTACGTTTAATTCCTGATGGGCGTCCCTTTAGGGGAGTTCTTGCTATCTTACCAATCTGTGAGATAATAAAGCCATGATTTCTCCCTCAGAGGCACACAGGCTTATTTTGCATAGTGCGAAACTATTGCCTATTGAAACCATTCCACTCACCAAAGCCGTAGGGCGTGTCTTGCGTGAGAATATCGTCAGTGATCGGGACCAGCCGCCTTTTGACAAAAGCCTGATGGATGGGATCGCAGTCTCCTATGACACCTGGCAAAAAGGTCAACGGACCTTTCAGGTTGAGGCCATCATTCCCCCGGGCATTGCGCCCAAACCTTTAAAAAATATCTCCAATTGTGTACGGATCATGACTGGCGCTGTCATCCCCAAGGGCTGTGATTGCGTAATACCCATTGAGCAAATTCATCTGGAGGGTGATACAGCCCAGGCCAAAGATTGGACGATGATCAAGAAGCATCAATCCATTCGCCATCAAGGTGCGGATGGTAAAAAGGGTGAGGTCTTGCTTAAAAGCGGCTGCCGGCTTTGGGCCCCGCACATAGGGATTGCGGCGAGTGTCGGCAAATGCAAGATCAAGGTCAGCGTGATGCCTAAAATTGCGGTGATATCAACAGGTGATGAATTGGTGGATATTCATAAACCTATTAAGCAATACCAAACGCGATTATCCAATTCTTATGCCCTCCAGGCTTTATTAAATCAGTCCCAATTAGGCGACGTGCAAATCTTTCACCTGCGCGATAATCAAAAGATGATGCTGGAAAGCCTTAAAGGGATATTAACCAAATTTGATGTTATCGTTTTAAGCGGAGGGGTATCCATGGGAGAATTTGATTATGTGCCCAAGGTCCTTGCTCAATTAAGCATCAAACAGTCTTTCCATAAGGTCTCCCAAAAGCCGGGTAAACCTTTCTGGTTTGGTATGGCCAAGAATGGCAAGGCCGTATTTGCTCTTCCCGGCAATCCAGTATCCACCCAGATTTGCGCGTATCGTTATATTATTCCCTATCTAAAGAAAGCCAGCGGCCTTGAGTTTAAGCAGGAATTTATTCCTGTCCTGGATCGTGTCAACATTCAATCGGACTTGACCCATTTTCTTCCTGTCACCCAAGGGCGATTGATTACAATCAGTGGCTCCGGTGACTTTGCCTCTCTGGCCCAGGCGGATGGATTTATCGAATATGAAAGCCACAAATCACAAAATCTTTGGCCTTATTTTAGCTGGCGGGTATAGCAGGCGCATGGGAAGGGACAAAGCCCTTCTTGAATTTCGCGGTAAACCCCAAATTGAAATAGCCCATGATCTGCTTTTAGGCCCCTGCGCAAAGATTTTTTTATCCAAAAGAGAAGATCAAAAACTCCCGGCGGATTTATGCGCTACCATCAATGACAATCCTAAGCTTTCAGGTCACGGCCCTTTAAGCGGCATCTTATCCGCCATGGAGCATTATCCCGAAGCTGACTGGTTGGTTTTGGCCTGTGATTTACCTTTTGTAACCAAGGAAGTGCTGGAGACACTGGTGGCCGGGCGTGATCCCCAACAGGCAGCCACTGCCTTTATCAGCTCTCAAGATGGGCTGCCTGAACCCTTGTGCGCTATCTGGGAGAGGCATGCTTATCCTCATATTCTGAAATTATTTAAAGAAGGGGTTCATTGCCCACGTAAGGTTTTGATTAAAATGAATGCTCATTTGCTAAAACAAAAAGATCCCCACTGGCTGGATAATATCAATACGCCCGAGGAATATGAAGAAATCATGACAAAAATTGAATAGCCTTTTGAATTGACACCTTGCTATCCCTGCGTTACGATAATACCCAATGATCGATAAACTGCTCTCAATTTTTAAGCCTAAGCCCTCCCAAAAGCATATCAGAATTTTGGTTATCGACGATACTGATGTTGACCAACGTTTGGCTTGCGCTGCCGTTGAGCGAGGGGGATTCACGGCGCTTAAGGCAGATGACGGCAATACTGGCTTGAAGATAGCCCAAGAGCAAAATCCTGATTTAATCATACTTGATTACAATCTCCCTGATATCAAAGGGCCGGACTTATGTAAGATTTTAAAATCGCGGCCCGATACAACCCATATTCCTGTTTTATTTTTAACCAGTTTGACAGGGCCCGACAATGTCATCAAATGTTTTGAGCAAGGTGAAAACTACTTAGCCAAGCCCATATCCATCAAACTCCTGTTAAAGCAAATCAACGTGATACTCAAAGACACTCAACCCCAAGTTTAATATGTTAGATTTAAGATTTATCCGCGATAATCCGGACAAAGTCAAGGCTGGGTTAGCAGCCAAGCGTGTCACTGTGGATATGGATGGCTTACTCCAGCTTGATACCCGACGACGACAACTTATAGTCACTATTGATGAATTAAAGGCAAAGAAAAATGCAGCCAATGATGATATTAGCCGCCTGATCAAAGATAAGCAAGACCCCAAGCCTACGATTGCCTCCATGAAGGCCATTGCCTCTGACATTGATGCCCTTGAACCTCAAGTTAAGCTTTTGGATGAGCAGATCCAAAACCTTCTTCTCGGCATTCCTAATGTCCCTCACGATTCCGTCCCTAAAGGCGGTCCTGAACTTAACCAAGAGGTGGCAAGTTGGGGCCCAAAGCCCGTCTTTAATTTCAAACCTAAAACCCATATTGAAATCGCTGAAGGCCTGGACATCATCGATTTTAAGCGAGGGACAAAGCTTAGCGGTTCAAATTTTATCCTTTATAAGGACATGGGAGCCAGGCTTGAGCGCGCCTTGTATAACTTTATGCTGGATTTGCATACCAGCCAACATGGCTATCGCGAGATGTCCCCGCCGGTCTTGGTCAATGCAGCCTCAATGACAGCCACAGGTCAATTGCCAAAGATGAAAGAAGATATGTATCGTGTGGATGTCGACGATCTTTATTTGATTCCCACGGCTGAAGTGCCAGTGACCAATATTCATCGCGATGAGATGCTAAACGAAGACGAATTACCATTATACTATACGGCTTACACGACATGTTTCCGCCGCGAGGCAGGTTCCTATGGCAAAGACACTAGGGGTCTGGTGCGCATTCATCAGTTTGACAAGGTAGAACTGGTTAAATTTGTCAAACCTGAGTCTTCCTATGCAGAATTAGAATCCCTCTTGGGCAATGCCCGCCGTGTCTTTGAAATCCTAAAAATTCCTTATAGGGTTTTACTGTTGGCGAGCGGGGACATGAGTTTCGCGGCGGCCAAATGCTATGATATTGAAGTTTACGCGGCCGGGTTGGATAAATGGTTGGAGGCCTCCAGTTGTTCGAATTTCGAAGATTTTCAAGCCCGTCGGGGTAATATCGCGTACAAGGGCAAGGATGGTAAGAAAAAAGGCTTTGTGCACACCTTAAACGGTTCAGGCGTGGCCCTTCCGCGGACCATGGTAGCGATTCTTGAAAATTATCAAACACCCGAGGGGCATGTCACAATTCCAGAAGCCCTGCGTCCTTATATGGGCGGATTAGAAAAAATCACGCGTCGTTAATTCCTTCTCCTTGATGGGGGAGGCAGGTGGGGCATTGTTGTAAACTTAAAGCAATTATGGCTATTCCTCCCCCTTGATGGGGGAGGTTAGGTGGGGGTGATGATAGTCAACAATTCCCCCCTGACCCTCCCCAAAGGGGGAGAGGGAATCTTAAGTTTACACCGATGAACAGGTGGAGGTGTAAAAAGTGAAAGAAATTCTCTGGTCGATATTAAAAATATTCGGCTTCTTGTTGGTCCTGCCTCTCATTATTGCATTTTTCATATCTTTTCAAACTCAAATTCTGACATTACCGGCGGATAAAGAGGCCTGGATGCTTTGGGGGGCAGGGACATATGTTTTCCTAAATCTTTTTGTCTATGATTTTAAGGCCGTGTATGATTCCGGAAAAATGGTCTTGGAAAAAGTCTTTTCTTATGTGAAACCTATTGGTCTTCTGGTGCCCATATTTACCGTTATCCTCATCATGGCTTATATCATCGCCTTGATCATGGGTCGGGGCGTTACCACGCAGCCTTATTTCCTGTTTGCTATCGCTTTTTCACTGGCCATGCATCTGATATTAACGGCCCATGAGATATACCAGTCCGATAAAAGTGTCTTAAAAGCGCACTATCTTTGTACTTTCGGGGTCATCCTTATAGCAAACTTATTTATCATCTCTTTACTGTTGGCATGGGCTATTCCCGAATATTCTTTCGTGGCTTTCATCAAATCTTTGTCCTCCCACACCATCCACCTTTATAAATCTGTTTATAAGGCCCTTTTTGTAGACTCTTCTGTTTGACGTAAACCCCCTTGAGTGCTAATATGGCTCAAAATTTAAAGATAGTAGAGAGGTGGGCATGCTTTCCTAAATTGTTAAATTAAGGGTTCGGAGAGGTGGCAGAGTGGTCGAATGCGGCGGTCTCGAAAACCGTTGCCCAGGGTAACTTGGGCCGTGAGTTCAAATCTCACCCTCTCCGCTATATTTTCAAGAGGTAATCAAAAGATCTACTCATAAGAAAGCGACGTGACGCCGAATGAATAATAAAAGAATTATCAGCATTTGTCTGCTCATTGCTGCAGCGCTATTGTTTTTGAACTATGTAAAGAATAAGTCGGATTATCGCCAAAAAATGGTCTTAGCTCATGAAATGCACAATGTTCTGAATCATCTGATGGTCGATTTGTACAATGCTCGAAAAGACAGTATCAAGGATGTTCCTGCGGACGGGCGATGGTATGACAAAATCGCTTTTGAAGACTTCCGCCATGGCGCCTTGCAATATACGCTGAGCGCAGAACACCTATGGCGGGTCAGTGCTGGCCAAAGGGTATTGATAGCTGATCACATCAGCCATCTGCGTATCCGTCACAAGCCTCAAACGCCGGATATTTGGGAAGTACAGATTGAAGCCAAGCAAAACGTCTCCCTGGTATCAAATTTTAAGATAAGGATAGCTCACTGATCATGGATGCACATTCCGCTTGGGAAAAAGCTTTAGGTGAAACAAACATTATCCGTTCAAGGGTCATAGGATTACAGACCTTTGGGGAAACTCATGTGCCCTATATTCTCTTATCGCCATCGACGATCAATGAAGGGGACA
>CAZKUL010000023.1:0-24816 GCA_964555945.1 uncultured Planctomycetales bacterium | reverse complement strand
TATCTCAGGATCCGGACAAGGCTCAAGAGCCCTACCGTTATTATTTAAATGACACCGGATGCGGGAACACCATCAATGTGGAAAACGAGGCCGCCATGAATATGGTATTGGATTCATTGAGGTATTGGGTCCAAGTGATGCATGTCGACGGGTTTCGTTTTGATTTAGCCTCCATTTTAGCCCGTTTTAAGGGAAAGTTCAGCCAGTCATCACTATTCTTCGAGAATGTTTCCAAAGACCCTGTCTTATCCAGGGTCAAAATGATTGCGGAGCCATGGGATTTAAGTACGTATCAAGTGGGCAATTTCCCACCCGGATGGTCAGAATGGAATGGCAAATTTCGGGACACTGCCCGTAAGTTTCTTAAAGGGGACAGGTCGCAAGCCGGAGACATGGCCAAGCGTCTGACTGGTTCCGCGGACCTCTATCAAAACGACGGCCGAAAACCGTATAACAGCATCAATTTTATTACCAGTCATGATGGTTTTACATTAAGAGACCTTTGCTCCTATAACGAGAAGCACAATGAAGCTAATGGGGAAGGAAATCAGGATGGCAGCAATGAAAATAATTCGTGGAATTGCGGATTTGAAGGTGATAGTGAAAAGTCAGATATCCTTTTTTTAAGGAAGAAAATGATCAAGAATGCCTTCTGCTGTCTCTTATTTTCCTCTGGCACCCCCATGATCCTTCAAGGGGATGAAATCATGCGGACGCAACAGGGCAATAATAATGCTTATTGCCAAGATAACGCCCTTAGTTGGTTTAATTGGGATCATGTGAAGAAATATCCTGATATTTTAGAGTTTTGCATGAAGGCCATCGCCTTTAGAAAAAGCTGTCCCATCTTAAGGCGGCGAAGGTTTTTTAAGGGAGAAGGTACAAACGGCCGTAATGTCCCTGATATTTCCTGGTATGGCCGGCGGTTGGATGCGCCCCGCTGGGACAGTCCTCTTCTAAAGACGATCTGTTATCAATTGGCTGGCCATGAAGCGCCCTCTGTGGTAGGGGAATACAACATTTTTTTTGTTTATAACATGCACCACCGGGCCGCAGTGGTACACCTGCCTCAGCATGAAGGACTACGATGGTATCGCCTCATAGATACCTCCCAAAGGCCTGGTGAGGATTTTCGCTCCTACGATAAAAGACGGTTGTTACGGCGGCAGGACAGGCATTATTGCGCCGGACGCACGGTCAATGTTTTGTGGGGAGGCGCCTAAAAATTCCTATGAAGATACCAAGAGCCACCTACCGTCTTCAATTGCATAGCGACTTTACCTTCACGGATGCTGAGAAAATAGTGGACTATCTCGCCCATTTAGGAATCTCTGACATCTACGCGTCTCCTATCCTGAAGGCAAGAAAAAACAGTACGCATGGCTATGATATTGTTGATCCCACCCAAATCAATCCCCAATTAGGAGGCAAGGCTGCCTTCGATGATCTTATCCGTAAAGCCCAAGCTCAGGGGCTCGGATGGTTACAGGACATTGTACCGAATCACATGGCCTTTGATAGTGACAATCGCCTGCTCATGGATATTTTAGAAAATGGGAACCGGTCTCGCTATTATCCCTTTTTTGATATTCAGTGGAACCATCCTTACGTGCACTTAAGAGGAAAATTATTGGCGCCCTTTTTAGGAGACCTTTACGGCAGGTGCCTGGATCGCAATGAGATCCAACTTAATTTTGATGAGGACGGTTTTAATATCCGCTATTACGAATGGAAATTTCCCTTAAAAGTTGAATCCTATGCCAAGGTCCTTGCCAGCAATTTAACTTGGTTGGAAGGTAAAATCCAGCGTGAAGATAAGGACTACATCCAATTCTTGGAGATCAGTAATCATTTTAAGAGCTTGAGCGGGACCCTTGATATGAATGATTATTATAATCAGTTGGCTCTCATGAAGGCGCAATTGTGGAAGCTCTATTTTTCTAATGCTATCATCAAGGGCTATCTTGATTCCCTCGTCCTTGACTTTAATGGCACTCCCGGGGATCCCCATTCGCTCAATAAGCTGGATGAATTACTTTCTGAACAGATTTATAAATTATCCTTCTGGAAGGTCGGCAATGAGGAGCTCAATTACCGCAGATTCTTTACGATCAATGGTCTCTTGAGCGTGCGTGTGGAGATCCAGGAAGTTTTCGAATATACGCACAACTTTATTTTTCAACTGGTCAAATCCGGGCAAATCACGGGTTTGAGGGTTGACCACGTGGATGGGCTGTATGACCCCGTTGCTTACTTAAATAAATTAAGACAAAGGGGCGGGGACATCTACATCACTGTTGAAAAGATATTGGACATCAGTGAACAACTTCCTGCCAGTATGCCGGTGCAAGGAACCACCGGTTATGACTTTATGAATGTCGTCAATAGCGTCTTTGTGGACAAGGCCAATGAGAAAATATTTGACCGGATGTACCTGTCCTTTACGGGACAGCAGATGTCTTACAGGCATTTTGTCAGCGATAAGAAGAAATTATTTATGGGGCAACAAATGGCCGGAGACATTGATAACCTGGCCCATCTGCTTAAACAAATCATCAATGGTGACCGTTATGGGAAAGATATGACCATGTATGCGTTGCGACGGGCCATTGTTGAAATTATGGCCCAATTTCCTGTCTACCGGGCTTATATGGGAGAAGGCGATCTCAATGAGAAGGATAAGATCCATATCAAGGAAGCCATTGCGCTGGCTGGAAACAGAAATCCGGTGCTCATCAATGAGCTTAATTTTATATCCAAGATCCTATTACTGGATTTTCCGCCGGACATTGACCCCCATAAAAGGCAAGCTTATCATGTTTTTACCAAGAAATTCCAGCAGTTTTCCGGTGCGCTCATGGCCAAAGGGGCCGAAGATACCACTTTTTATATTTATAACAGGTTTATTTCTCTTAATGAAGTTGGTGGTGACCCTTCGGTGTTTGGATTGACTCAGGGCGATTTTCATGAGTGGATGATGGGCAGGCAGGCCCGGTGGCCAGGTACCATGAATGCCACCTCCACGCATGATACAAAAAGAGGGGAAGACGTGCGGGCAAGGCTGAATGTGCTGAGCGAAATTCCCAAGCAGTGGCAAACGCAGGTCATCAATTGGAGCCGCCTGAATAAGCATAAAAAGAAATTCATTAATGGGTTACGCGCGCCGGATAAGAATGACGAATATTTTATTTATCAAACCATGTTAGGAGCGTATCCTTTTGATCCGCAAGAGCAGGGGCCATTCATCCAGCGGATCAAGGAGTATATCGTCAAAGCCATCCGGGAGGCCAAGGTCCATACCTCCTGGCTCAAGCAGAATGAGGAATACGAGGATGCTTGCATTCATTTTATTGAAGAACTATTTAATTCCGATACGACACATAAGTTTTTGAATGTGTTCCTTCCGTTTCAACGGAAAATAGCCGCTGATGGGATTTTGAATTCATTGTCACAAGTTTTGCTTAAACTCACCTGCCCTGGTCTTCCTGATATTTATCAGGGAACAGACCTTTGGGATTTGAGCCTCGTTGACCCGGATAACCGCCGTCCGGTGGATTATCAAAGTCGGATCGGGATGCTCAAAGATATGCAGAGCCAGAAAAGTGCTGAGTTTCTCAAAATGCTGATTGAAAATAAGGAAGACGGAAGAATTAAATTATTCTTGGTCTTCAAAGTCTTGGAGGTCCGCAAGCGGTTCGAGGAACTGTTTCAAAAAGGAGAATACATTCCCTTGGAGGTGCCGGGGGGATTTAATAAGTACACCATTGCGTTTGCCAGAAAATTAGATTCTGTTTGGTCTGTAACGGCTGTCCCAAGATTCTTTAGGCAAATGAAGGAAGAGAAGAAAACGCTCAAAGACATGGTGTTGACATTGCCGGCGGATGCGCCTCAAGAATGGACAAACGTTTTTACCGGCGATAAGTTAACGTCACAGGGAAATATTCATTTGGCAGGACTATGGAATAAATTTCCCGTAGCATTTCTTTTAGCGCCCTCTACCTGATTAACCGGTTGGCAATTTAATCCCATTTTCATCTTATCTTAATTTATATCAGATATACTTGACTTAAGACTTCTAAAGCAAAGGAGAATGCCATGTCAAAACATCGTCAGCAAACCAAAACAAAATCAAACAACCGTCTCGGCACGTCGATGTCTGTGGAGCCTGAAGCTCCCCATCAAGTCCAGGATCAAGCTGACGAACTGATGCAAGCCCGCACTTCTCAAACTTCCCAAGAATGGGCGCCGACCTATGATGAAATCCAATTACGCGCTTATCAAATCCATGAAGAAAAGGGCGGAAGCGATTTGGATAACTGGTTGGAAGCAGAACAGGTCCTTCGAAAAGAAGCCCGGTTATAAAGATTATAATCATCTTCCCAATCCTCTTGTAAAGTCTTAGAATTAAAAAATGGATCAATTTAATTTAGCTCCTTCCGATGCTGCTTATTTCGCCGTCTTGAACGCTAAATATCACAGTGAGCAGATAAAGCCGGTGATCGGCATCAACGCCATTCCTTCGGCGTTATTAGAATCTCAAGCGCGAGAAAGATTATTAGGCGTGGTGGATGGCAAGCAGCTCTTGGACGATGAGGAGAATATTAGGGTCGCCCGGTCCATTGATGTCAGGGTGCTTCAATTAAAAGGGGGTTTGGGAACGTCCTTCAAACGGAAGGAAACATTAAAAAGACTGGTGGGCCGTGATTCCCTTGCAGATAAGGGGACCGATTCTTATTTTGAGAATATCAGCGTTCAAGGTTTTGATGCCGCAGGAAACCCTAGGATGTCCAAGGAGAATATTTCCGTTGCTGAATTAAAACTTCTTTATTATGTCCATTTGATCCAGGAAAAACTATTTCATCACATTGAGGTGCAAGAGCTCGTTAATGCGGAAAGCCAGGAGGCTGTCAGCCGCTTCTGGGATACCTTGTATTTGGCCGATCGTGTCGATGAGCGTATGGCCTCCCACAAAAGAAGGACGTATCGCCAGATCTTTAATTTTCCGGCAGAGGGCAGTGCAGGTGTTAAAGGACTTTCTTTTAATCCTCATTTTATCGTTCAAGGCGTTATCCCTGTTATTGACGCTCAAACCGGTCAGTATTTGGATAATGAGGCCCTGCGGTCTCCGGGGGGCCATGGCGCCTTCGTTGCTTTAATGATGGAAGAAAACGCCATGAATCGCAGAGGTCTCAGCGTGCCTCAGATGTCCGTATTTACTAATGGGGATGGCGTCAACAATATGCTGCCTCCCGCTGTTGCCGGGTGGATGGTAAGAAAAAAGATCCCCTTGGTGATGGTGACAACGACCAAACAGCTTTTGGATCTCAAGGGCGGTCTGATTGCCTTATTATCCAATGCGCCATTGCCCCAAGAGGTTCAAGAGAAATTAAAGGCCTTTGAGACTCTGTCTATGGAGGATGTTCTAGATGTGCAAACGGCATTATCTCCCTATTTGCTGGAAATAGCCCAGGCAAAAGCCGCTGCCCAAGTTGATGTCTTTAAGAAAATGGGCATTAGCATCGGTGTCAGGGGAGCGCAGTTTTTTAATACTAATTTGCATGCGCAAAACCACACCATTTTGGATCCATTTCTCGCTGATTTAAAAGGTGTTCTTGGCTCAGAGAGATTTCTCGAAATCATAGGGCCGGACCTGGTAGTCAATCCCAAAGAAAAGAACGTCAATGGCCAGAAGTTAGCCGTACTTCAACTGGAGGGCGCCAGCGGTTCTGCACTTTTGGCCCTCAACCGGTTCGTCTTAACAAGCACTGATCCAAGGGTGATGGCATTAAAAGAAAAACATGGCATCGAGCGCGTGGTTTATTTTGTCAACTTTGATGAGCATTTGCGTTCAGAAGTCTTTACTCCCGAAAAGTATACCTGGGACCATTATCTGTATGGGTTTTCAGATCTTTTTCGGGTGGATCCCCAGCAAGGCCGGTTGGTTTTTACGCCGGCTTCCGGGCGCAGTACATTGCCGGGGTTTGATTTAGATGTGCCTTATGAAGATATGGAGTACGATATCAATTGTTTCGGCCGTCAATGGGGTGTCAGAGAATTGGATTACTTAGGGATCCGCGGTGAGGTCCGCATGCCGAACGCCATCCTAAAACGCGCCGTATTTATTCTTAATAACTCCGGACGATTGGTTGATTTAACGACCCTTTTAAAGCCTTCAGCGTCTGAAGACGGGCGGCTGGTCTTAGATAATGTGTTTATAACGATTGATCAAAATGGACACCTTGCCACAACTACTGTCGGTGACTTATGGGAAGCCATCAGTCATTTTGAGAAACACCCTCCTCGTAGCCCTCTCTAACTCCTTCGAGAAGAGAACGGAGAACGGAGAACAGAGAACGGGCCAGAGAACGGACCAGGTCACTCAAAAGAGAACGAGAGAACGGACCAGGTCACTCAAAAGGGACAGGTCATAAGGGATTGACCTGGCAGCTCTCGGTGACCTGGCCCCTTTCCTGGCCCCTTCCTCCTTTCCTGTCAATGAGAGGGTAATACGTTTTTTTGATTCAATACCAAGAAATCTTGGATACTCTTAAGCGGCTGGATAGTCATACTACCTATCGTAAAACCAGGGGCATTTTGGAGTTGTTGAAGCTGTGCTGGGTCAATATGGAATTTAATGCCTTGGCCGTTGTTTTGGACTAATAGGGCTTTGTCGGAGGTTAGGTCAATACCACCATATTTTTTAGTTGATCTAAATTCACCGCTCATCGCCGCATCATGCGAAAAATTCTGTGGTCCCAGCGTATTCACGGCAGCGTTGGCCGGGCTGCGAGGACGAAAATAATCCAATATCGTTGCTTTACGGACAATCTTGACATGGGTTTTGTCCATAGGCTGGTTTTGAGTAAATTGCCCATTCAAACTCGTTAATCCAAGTTCTTGTCCGGCAAAAATACTAATGGTCTGCCGCTCCAAGTCGCTCAAGGACCTAAAACCAGCCAGATGATCGACCATGATGGATAAAAATATCTCTGGATTAAATGGGCTTCTTTGACCGGCACGCGCCCAAAGTGGCAGGTCAGACAGCTTTTGCCTTGCCTCTACGCCAGCAAATTCGGCAAAGGCTCCTTCTGTGTGTAACAGCTGCTGGTCAGCTATGTGGTGCTCCTCCTGGCCCTCGATATAATTCTTATCGTAAACTGTATCAGTAGTGATCTTATGGAATAAAGCCGTGTTCCAACTCCTCCTAAGGGCCACGGCTTCTAAAAACAAATCAGCCATTCTTTCATGGGCGGCATTCCCTTGTATACCCCATGGATTAAAATCATAGCCCATTTTAAGGATGTTATGCATCAGTTCATGAGCCTGGACCATCAAAAAGGTGGGGCCGTCTGAATGCCTCATCAAGGTGGATCCAAATTCCCATTTGCTATTGGCATTCTTCCATTGGCGCCTCAGGCGGGAATTGGCTATTTCCTTAATGAGCTTCTTCATTTTATTGAGGTCCATTTGCTGAAATATCTTCATCTTTTGTTTATTTAACCAAAGGATCAAACCCAGGGTATCGACCATCATTTCATTTTCAATAAAAGGAGAAGCCAGCAAATCTCCTACGTCCGATACCGACAACTTTTCCACCTCCTCGATAAGCGCACCGGTATCCATAGACTCGATGTAGCTTTCTATGGGACCATCCCTTTGCGCATAGCGGCCCAACGCAAAAAGCCTAAGCTTCAACGGAAGCGCCGGATGGGCCAGCATCTCTTGCAATAACCGTTGGTCGCTGCTGTAAAAATTGACCATCAACCACGCCATCACCGGATTGCTTGTCCATATGCGGCCGATAAAATCGACCACGCCTTTGCGATCAGCGTCTTCGAGGGACCTGTCCCTAATGACCATGCGTCTGATGTAATCTTTATCTTCATTGGCCAACGGTGGATAATGTTCAAAGATAAAATCCAATAAGGCTGATTTGATGGCCTCAAAATTACCGGGTGAAACCTTGCCATTGGTCTTGGCATCGATCAGGCGGCCTATTATATAACCCACCAATTGTCCTTTGACTTCCCGCTGTATGTCAGGATGCCTGATAATTTGTAAAATAAGACTCAAACCCCTTTGAGGGTTTTCATCCATGATCTTATCCAGGGACATGAAAAACATGTCCCGGTAATCCCCAAAATCGGGATCTGTCGCGATATTTTTTTCAATATCACTGTCCCACAACAACGACTCGACCCGTTCCTGGGCTTGCGGGTCTTGGGTGGTCCCCATCCATTCCAATGCGGATTGCAAGCGGAGCTTTTTATCTAAAGGTTCGCCCCTTTCATTGCTGTCCATTTGAGCGATTCTTCTTAAAGCAGCCAGGGCTTCTGGGCTTTGTTTTTCTCTGCGTAGGTCGATAAGTTTTTTTATGGCGCTCATTTCTTTTCCTAGACCATTGATCGCCCAGCCTTCCAGCAAACCGGCAAGTTCAGCGTCCGGGATTTCGGCATTGGTCAGGTATTCGACAGCACACCAGCGCACCGGAATGTCCACATCTTCATCCGCAGCAATGGCCCTTAAACCATCAATGGATTCTGGAGTTTTTATAGGTAAAGTTAGCAGACTGACTTCTGCGAAACCATCGTTCACAGCCATATATTTTTGTCCCTTAGAGAATCTCCCGGATCGATCCCTGACAATATCAATCAGGAATTTGGAATCTTGGGCTTTAATGGCGGCTTGTAATTGAGTGACACTGTCCATGCTGTTCCTGGCAATATGAGCCAAAGCTATTCGCGCTTGCGGTAGATCCATATAATCCAGTTGACTAATAGCAGCATAAACATCTTCCTGATCTTCCTCATGCATGGCTATTTCAACTAATAACTGTATTCTTTTTTGTGCATCTTTGAGCGCTTTAATGGCTCTCAAGCGATGTTCGGTGCCGATGCTTGAAGCAGCAATGGCTTCCAAAGCTCCTTGGGCTTCTGTGGTCTTTATTCTCCCGAGTACCTGGATGACTTCTTCTATGTCTCTTGAATCAGTGGCCGGAGCCAATGCAATTTTCTGCAATAAATGCACAGCCTTTATCCTGTCTTTCAAATGAGACAAAGCACGTATACGGTTAAAGACAGAATATTCTTCTTGTCTATAACGGCCGAAGAGGGCAGCTTGCACAATGGCTTCTCTTGCCTGCGGAAATCGCCCCTGAAAGAGGCCAACTGTGTCGAAATCCGGGTACCCGTATTCCATTAAGGCGGGAATGGCTTCATTGGGATCAAATTTGACCCAACATTGTCTTGCCAGAATTTCTACTTCTTTAAAAAGTTTTACATCTGCATACCCAATTCTCATTTCCAGACCTATTGTCCTTAAAGCTCTCGTATCCACAAGGTGATCATATTTCCAAGCAAAACGAAGGATTTTCTTGAGTTGATTCAAGATCCTGGACGATGGAAAAGAGATAGGCGCCAATATTTTTAATAAACGGTCGGCGTAGATGTTGATTGGCATACCATCAAGACGGCCTAAACCTTGGTCTAAGGACGCTTTTTGGGCCACGGCGTTATTGATCTCGGAAAGAATACGATCAACCTTCCATGGACCAACTACAGGGATCCTGTAGCGCAGGCCATAGAGCGCAGAAATCACCACCTTCAAAACCACCAGACTTTTACCAGCCCCTGACACGTTCATGGCTGCATCTTTCCCAAAATCATTGATCTCCATGGTGGAGTCAACCATCATGGCAAAGTTAAAGCCTCCTGAAAAATATTTCCTTGGAATTATCTGTTGTGTTGAGGGGTCCATTTCTTCTTTGATATAGTTATATACTCCTTTTTTAAATGCCTGCAAATATCGCTCATAGATTTTCTGTTTTTCTTGAGTGTCATCAATGTTGACGCCAACGACTTTGTTTTTATTCTCATAAACTTGAGCCAAGATGCTGTACTTAATCTTTTTCTTGTACCATGTCGCCAATATCAATGAGTTATAAACCTGCCGCAGTTGGGTGAAGTTCTTGTCAAAATTAACTTCTTTGGTCAATTCAGGAATGACAATCTCCTTCACTATCTTAGAGCCTAATTGATTAGCGTCTTTGACTTGAGGTAGCGCGCTTATGCCCACATGCTCCTGTAAAGAAAGATAATCCTGCTCAAGCATTACTTTTAACTTGCTTTCAACCACATAGGCTGTCCCTGCCTTAGCATTCTCATAAACAACTGCCTTTTCAGGCACTATCCAAACTTTATTAAACGTATTAACCGGTATATTCGTTGTCCCAAACTTCTTTGCCGCTTCCTGGTAAATCCGTTTCCAAAATTTCTTGCCCGTTTCCCCTTCCGGATAAATCAATGAAGCTGTTATTTGCTTGAGCATATAATCTTCGGCCAAAAGGTCACGCCCCATTTCTGTTCGCCCAAACGATTCTGGCACAATACGATCTTTTTCATAAGGACTTAAATTGACCCATAAATCTTTTTCAGGAATAGTCAGGGAGGCCAAGAAATATTTAATCAGTTTACTGGATTCATCTTTGAGGTCTTGGGAAGACTCTTGAAAGTCCCCACGATCAAGGATAAAATCAAAACGGAAAGGATTATCAGGATGGACTTTGAGGCCTTTCAGAATCGGTGGGTTAAATGCAGGGCTTAAATAAACCATTACCCCTGGTGCCGGCAAACGAAAATCTTGGGCTTGGGTCCAAGGCAAAGGTCCCAATATATTAACTAGAAAAGTTAACAAAATAATAAAAGTTTGCCACGGCATTAAAAAAAGGTAACGAAATGATAAATTCTTGAAGGATGGAGCTCTATTCATATCATTTAAAGTATGCAGTATATTTAAACAAAAAACAAGGGCTAGGGTCTTGAAACCTTTTATGTCTTAAACACGGGTTATGAATTTTCAAAGGAAAAAGACTTATCTGCTATTGAAGACACTCTTAAAATTGAACAATTTAGCTGTGAGCATGAAGTGAGCGTACACTTGGCATTGGCCAAGAGCGCCAAGGGATTTGGTTTTTGTGACGCCCTGTTAGGAGAAATAGGCGGGGTGCGAGGTTTAAAGACGCACACGTTTGATAAGGGGCTCAAGCATAATAAGAACTTTGAAATGATATAGGGGACTGAACATTCCCTTGTCAAAATCTGCCTTGATAAAATTCTTTCTGTAATTTCTCATCCAACCAAGCGACAAGGTTTTAATCCTTTTTTAATCTTTTATTCATCAAGGGTTCAGTAGAATAAAATACTATCTGTTTAGAAAGCTATTGCCTAAATTAAGGAAGACAGGGGCCAAAGCAGGAGATATGAATAGCGTCATATTGAGATTATGGTTGGGATTCATAGGCTCATGCTTGATCGGTGTTGGCCCGGTCCTTGCCAGTGAGGCTCATTTTTCTTTTCAGCGTGTGGCAGATCAGGCGAAGAAACTGGCGTCGGTGCCATTTGAAGAGCCATCGAGTCAGGTGCCGGATTTTCTCAAAAACATCACCTACGATCAATGGCGGGACATCCGATTTAAGAATTCAAAAACACTGTGGGGCGATGAACAGATCCCATTTAAGGTGCGCTTTTTTCATTTGGGTTTTTATTACACTCAACCGGTGATCATTAACTATGTTAACGGCACGGGAGTACATCCCTTTAAGTTCTCAACGGAGCTGTTTGATTATGGGAAAAATTATTTTAGACCCAAGATCCCTTCGGATTTAGGATTTGCCGGATTTAGGATCCATTATCCTATCAACACCCCCGATTATGATGATGAAATTGCTGTTTTTCTGGGGGCCTCTTATTTTAGGGGCCTGGCCCGCGGCCAGGGTTACGGCTTGTCGGCCCGGGGGCTTGCCATCAATACGGCAGGAGATGGAGGAGAAGAGTTTCCTTTTTTCAAAGAGTTTTGGATCATCAAACCTAAAGCCAAGGATACCTCCGTCACCCTCTATGCGCTGCTCGACAGTCAAAGCCTTTCTGGGGCCTATGAATTTACGATCCGGCCTGGAAAGAAAACAACCATGCAGGTGCATAGCCGCTTATTCATGCGCAAGAAAATCCAGAAATTGGGCATTGCTCCCATGACAAGCATGTTTTTGTATGGCCAAAATGCAAAACTAGGCAATGGGGATTATCGTCCACAGGTGCATGATTCAGATGGGCTTTCCATGACCACGAAATGGGGGGAATGGATTTGGCGTCCATTGATTAATCCAAAGACGATTCTGGTCAATACATTCGACATCGGGACCCCGCGTGGTTTTGGCCTATTTCAACGGGACACCAATTTTGATCATTATCAGGATTTAGAATCCCGTTATGAACTAAGGCCCAGTCTTTGGGAGATTCCTCAGGGAGACTGGGGACGTGGGCATGTCGAATTGGTCCAAATACCATCCGGTGATGAACATAATGACAATATTGTCGCCTTTTGGGTCCCCCATACGCCGCCGGAAGCAGGGACAGTCTTAGATTTTTCTTACCTTCTTCAATGGTGTTGGGCCGACTCCAAGTATTCTTCAAAAGGCTACGTCGCAGATACACATGTAGTCGAAGGGCAAGATGGGGCTCAATTTATCATTGATTTTCAAGGCAAGACTATTAATGCTATCGCGGCGCAGACCCATCTGAGCGCGGATATTAGCATCACGAAGGGTTACAAGATTGTAGAACGGCAAGTCATGAAAAACGTTGTGACCGGCGGCTGGAGGCTGGTCTTTCAGATTCAGTTTGATAAACAGGGACCATTGCAGAATATTTTGACCGAAAAAAGATCAGCCGTAGGCTTGCGGGCCTTTCTCAAAAAAGGTTCCGATGTGCTGACAGAAACATGGGATTATGCCTTTACTCCATAACTAAAAAATCTTTCAACCAATAAGGTGCTTCATGAGAGCCATTGTGGGCAATGACCCTAAGGTCTCTTTTAAGACGCCGCCGATACACCGTTTTTCTATGGCGTATCGCAACTATGTAGCGCCCCTAAGTTTGGTACAGTCCGGCAAATCGTTATTTCTTCGGCGAATTCTGTTTTTTGCCCTGGTCTTGACATCCACCTGGCTGGCCGGAAGGTGGATGGGCACCATTGTAAGTCCTGAAGGAGTCATCACTCTTAAGTGGATGATTGTGGCCATTTTTAGTGTTCTGTTTGGATGGATTTCCATGACCTTTTGGACAGCGGTGATGGGATTTTTCTTGTTGCTGCAAGAAAAGGATTCTTTCAAAAAGCCCCAAGCCCAAGGTTTCATGGAAAAGGAAATTTCTTCTCAAACGCAGATTGCTATCGTCGTTCCTGTTTATAACGAGGAAGTCAGAAAAGTCTTTTCCAGACTGCAAGTCATGTATAAGTCCCTGGAAGCGACCGGCCAGTTGGAGCGCTTTTCATTCTTTGTCCTCAGTGACAGCAATCAACCACATTTCTATGAGCAGGAGGAACAGGCTTGGGGAAATCTATGCGCCCAAGTCGGCGGATTCGGAAGGATTTACTATAGACGGCGTACAATCAGGATTCATAAAAAGAGTGGCAATATCAGTGATTTTTGCCGAAGGTGGGGGCTTCTTTATAAGTACATGATTCCACTGGATGCCGATAGCTTGATGAGTGGTGAGGTCATGGTCCATTTGGTCAGGACCATGGAAGCTCGTGGTGATATTGGTATCCTTCAAACCGCTCCCAGAGGGATCAATCAACAAAGTTTGATATCCCGCATCAATCAATTCGCCAGTTTTGTCTATGGGCCCCTGTTACTGGCAGGTTCTCACTTTTGGCAACAGGAAGACGGAGGTTTTTGGGGACATAATGCGATCGTTCGACTGGAGCCTTTCATGAAGTTTTGCGCCCTTCCCAGCCTTTCTGGCGCTCCCCCCTTTGGAGGAGAAGTTTTAAGTCACGATTTCATTGAGGCGGCCCTCATGAGAAGGGCAGGCTGGGGAATATGGTTGGCCCATGATATGCAACAAAGCTACGAGGAACTGCCTCCAAATCTTCTGGAAGAATTAGAACGCGATTACCGTTGGTGCCGGGGAAATATCCAGCATTTACGTCTTATGTTTATGCGGGGCATTTCCTTTGGACATCGTTTTCTTTTCTTTAATGGGAACATGTTTTATTTTTCCGCTTTTTTGTGGTTGGTTCTTTTGCTCCTCATGACTGCCTATGCCATTATTGATTTTTTCCATAGACCACAATACTTTCCTAATGCCCGGGAACTTTTTCCCGCTTGGCCTGTCCATTATCACTATCTATCGAGGGAACTTCTAGGTGTCACGATGATCTTTTTATTTGTTCCTAAAATATTGAGTGTTATCTGGGTGCTTCTATCCGGTAAGGGGTATCTTTTCGGGGGAACCGGGAAACTGGTGGCGAGTATGGTCTTAGAAACATTTTTTTCCATTCTCTTGGCCCCTATCCGGATGCTCTTTCACAGCTGGTTTCTCGTCAAGAGTCTTTTAGGGGGGAAGATTGAATGGAAAAAACAGGTGCGTAACCTTAAGAAGACATCTCTCCTGGAGGCGCTGGGTGCTCACGGAGCAGGGAGTGTATTAGCCTTAATTTGGGGTGTCCTCGCCTTTGAGGTCAACCAAGATTTATTTTGGTGGCTTTCCATTATTGTGGTGCCTTTGCTTTTTGCCATTCCATTGTCAACGTTGATGAGTTACCCTGCGATTGGTTCCTTTTTTAGGAAAAAGGGCCTGTTCCTTACACCCGTAGAGATCCAACCGCCAAACGAAATAATTCGCCTGAACACATTGTCCCCTTAAAAATAAGCCATTCTCATATTATTTTAATCTTCTCTTAATGTTTCAATTGCTATCATAAACATCAGAGTCTTCAGTTGAAGCTGCAGTATTGACCTACCGTACAAATACCCTCCTAACCCAGTATTCAAAAGCCATAATTATTCCAAGATAATTATGGCTTTTCACTTTTGGGCCGAAGTTAAATTAATTTTGTCTTCATGCTAGCTTCATTTGAATTTTGCTAAATTTAAGGTAGAAATTGAAACCTAATAATTCAGGAGGAATCATATGAAAATCAAATCGTTGGAAGAGTTGTTTCTGGAAGAGTTGAAAGATCTTTACAGTGCGGAAACCCAGTTGATCAGGGCCCTGCCTTCAATGGCCAAGGCCACGACTTCAGATGACCTTAAGAACGCCATTGAAAATCATTTGGAAGAAACAAAGAACCATGCAAGCCGCCTGGAAGAAGCTTTCAAGGAACTGGGTCATAAACCCGAACAGGTCACTTGCAAAGCCATGAAGGGTCTTATTGAAGAAGGTGAAGAAGTTGTCCATAAGGCCGAGAAATGCGCGGTCCGTGATGCCGGTATTATTGGGGCTGCCCAGCGTGTGGAACATTATGAGATTGCCGCTTATGGGACGGCCAAACAACATGCTTCTGTCCTTGGCTATAACAGAATTGGCCAACTGCTGGGAGAAACATTGGGGGAAGAAAAGCAGGCCAACACCAAGCTCAATGATATTGCTGAGCGTTCGGTTAACGCCGAGGCGAATCAAAGTATGTAGTCTTCGCCCCAGTCTATAGAAACAGAGAACAGGAGTAGAAAGGAGTGGAAGCATGCTAAAGTGGGCAGCTGTGTTCTTTATCATCTCAATCGTCGCTGCGACTTTGGGATTTACAAATATTGCAGGATCGGCCATGGACATTTCAAAGATTTTGTTCGGGATATTTCTGTTTGTGGCCATTGTCCTATTGATTTGCGGAATATTTTTCTTCGGAGCAAAATCCTAAAGGGGGTGGTTATGCAAAAGATTCTTATTCCACTGATGATCGTAGTGGTGGGTTTTGGAGGGATGCGCAGCTGGGCCGCCAATTATAGCGATCCCATTGAGGGTGTGTTCAAGGGGGTGTATGGGAACACCATTTCTGTGGAGGTTCCCTCATTGGTCAGTAAATCCCCCACGAGTGATAATCAAAATGGAGATCTATCCTTCCAACTCAATGCGAGTACCGGCTACACGAATTTTAGCCAGTTGTCCGATCTTAGATATGGTGATCCTGTAAGGGTGCAATACAGCGAAGATTCCACCTCCAAGGAGAATCAAAAGGTAGCCATCCAGATCACCAAGTTGGGGTCTGCGGTGGTGGCCACGCCGGCTAATATCGTGACGACCCAAACAGTTCCTGCGGGGACGCAGATGGTCACAACCACGACAACAACAAGGGTCAATGAGCCATAAATGGCCTTTGATCCACTTCAGAGAAGCCCGGGAGTTGCTGCGGGAAATCCATGAAGAAAAGGAACTCCGTAGCCAAATAAGGAAAATACAAAAGGAGGTTTAATATGTTGAATTGGTCAGTGACATTTTTAATTATCGCGATTATTGCCGCTTGTTTGGGATTTGGCGGTATTGCAGGTACGGCGACTGATATTGCCAAAATCCTTTTTATGGTTTTCGTGGTGCTGTTTGTGGTTTCCTTGGCTTTAGGACGTCGTGTTCCACCTGCCGCGTAAAGTAGCCATGATTAATTGGCGGCAGCCGGGAAATATTCCCTGTTCCTTGCAGTAGGGGAATATTTCCCATGTTTTTCTCGTGTAAAAGGGAGGATCTTGGATGAACATCCTGTTGATGTCTAACACCTACAAGCCTCTCTTAGGAGGTTTGGAAAAATCAGTTGAATCATTTGCTCGCGCTTACCGTAATCTAGGTCATCGCGTCATCATTGTGGTCCCTGCATATCCCGGCATGCAGCCAGAAGAAGATGTGATCCGTATTCCGGCCGCCCAAAACTTCAATGGGACCGATTTTTCCTTGGAATTACCTATCCCAGGGGTGCTTGAGGAGGCGTTGGGTGATTTTCGTCCTCACATTGTGCATTCACAACACCCCTTTCTAGTCGGAGACACGGCCTTGCGCATGGCCTCAAAATTCAATGTGCCCCTGGTATTTACCCACCATACGCTGTACGAAGAAAACGTCCATTATCTACCGGGGAGTGAAGAGGCCATGAAACGATTCGTGATTGAACTTTCGACGGGGTACGCCAATCTGGCTGATGCTGTATTTGCGCCCAGTGAGAGTGTGATGGAGATGATGAAGGCACGAGGGGTTCAAACACCCATCCATGTGGTGCCAACGGGCATCGATGTCAAGAGATTCTCACGTGGGGCAGCGCTGGTGTTACGTAAGCGATTACATATACCACCTGAAGCCTTTGTCATCGGTCACGTCGGTCGTTTGGCACCCGAGAAGAACCTGGAATTTGTGACTGAGGCTGTGGCCCATTTCGTCAAGAAACATAGCCATGCTCATTTCTTGATAGGGGGCCAGGGCCCCTCTGAACAAAGCATCCGGGATATTTTTGCGCAGGCGGGACTCACAGATCGACTGCATCTGGCCGGCATTTTTAGGGGCAAGGAATTAGTAGACGCCTATCATGCCATGGACACTTTTGTATTCGCCTCCCAAAGTGAAACTCAGGGGTTGGTTTTGGATGAGGCCATGGCCTCAGGGGTACCTGTGGTTGCTGTGGATGCGCCAGGAGTGAGGGAAGTGGTGCGGGATCAAATCAATGGGCGTTTACTAGCCCATGAAAACAGGGATGATTTTGTCTCAGCCCTGGAATGGTTGCAGCAGTTAACTCCGGCCAAATTAAAGAAAGTCAAGGCCGCCTGCCGACAAACCGCAGGACTTTTTTCCATGGATAATAGCGTTCAAAAAGCCTTGAGCATCTATTCATCCCTTTGCATCCAGGGCTTTGCCCGTAAGTCCATTGAACATAGCTATTGGGAAAGTAAACTGCGCCTCATGAAAGCTCAATGGAATTTGTTTAAGAATTTAGCCCGGGCGGCCGGGGCCATGATAGGTTTTGTGGACAGCAAGGAGGATATGAAGGCCTATGAGGGAAGTGCTTTCCTTTGAGATAAGGAGGATATTTGAAAGGCTCGGATTTATTTGTTAAATGTCTGGAAAATGAGGGCGTTGAATATGTATTCGGTCTGCCCGGCGAGGAAATGGAGGATATCCTTTTTTCATTGGAAAAATCATCTATTAAATTCATTCCTACCCGCCACGAGCAAGGGGCTGCCTTTATGGCAGATATGTGGGGCCGTTTAAGTGGCCGGGCCGGGGTATGCCTTTCCACCTTAGGCCCCGGGGCGACTAATTTGGTGACCGGGGTGGCTGATGCTAATCTGGATAAAAGTCCAGTCGTGGCTATTTCCGCGCAAGCCCGGATGGCACGGCTCCATAAGGAAAGCCATCAATACATCGATCTGGTAGATTTGTTTCGTCCCATCACCAAGTGGAATGGGACTATTGCCCTCGGACAAACCATTCCGGAAATTGTGCGTAAAGCCTTCAAAATGGCCGAAAGTGAAAAACCGGGCAGCACCCATATTGAATTCTCGGAAGATATGGCTGCCATGGATGTTGAAGCGTTACCCATTGTCTCCAGGCGCGTACGTAGACCTGATCCGGATAATGCCGCTCTTAAGGAAGCCGCCGCCCTGCTTAAGGCATCACGTTATCCGTTGATAATCGCTGGCAATGGTGCCGTACGTAAAATGGCTTCTAAAGAGCTTACGGCCTTCGTCAAGAAATACAATATTCCTATCGCCCATACATTGATGGGACAGGGAGCTGTATTAGACGGGGAGAGACAATCCCTTTTCAGCATAGGCTTTGGTTTTCGCGATATCGTCATGGACGCCGTGTTCCAGGCGGATTTGGTCCTTGCAGTAGGCTATGATATCGCTGAGTATGCCCCTGATGCATGGAATCCTAAGAAGGATAAGAAAATCATCCACATTGATTTTACCCCGGCGGAAGTCTACGCGCATTATCAGCCCAATGTTGAGATCGTCGCGGATATTCCCGCGACGTTAAATGCCTTGATGAAAATACTTGAGAATGAAAAGCTCTCTGTTGAGGGTCAATGGTATCTTCCTGTACGCCAGCGTATCATTGCAGACAGGGAGAGTTATGCGCTCAGGGATGGCCAGCCTTTTACGGTCCCGGGTGTCCTTAATATTTTGCAGTCTCTCCTCTGCGATGATGATTTGCTCATCAGCGATGTGGGCAGTCACAAAATATGGGTCGCGAGGAATTTTTCGGCCTGTTGCCCCAACGGATGTATTGTTTCCAATGGACTGGCCAGTATGGGCATTGCCTTGCCTGGGGCCGTGGCCGCTGCGTTGCAATCTCCGGGCCGGCGGATCATTGCTGTGATGGGCGATGGTGGGTTTTTAATGAATTCTCAGGAATTAGAAACAGCCAGGCGCCTGAATTTAGGGTTCATCGTCATTATTTTTAATGATAATGATTATGGATTGATCAGCTGGAAGCAGCAGACTTCTCGAGGTTACAGTACAGGGACAAAATTAACCAACCCTGATTTTAAATTGTATGCCGAAAGCTTCGGCATCAAGGGTTACAAGCCGGGCTGTCTGCGTGACTTGACGGATCAATTAAGACAGTCCTTGGCATCAAAAGAGTTATGTGTTTTTGAAATTCCCATTGATGTTAGTGTCAATCGAGAGCTCATCGAAAAATTAAATGTTGCACAGAAGGGGAACCATGCAAACGATTGATCCGACAACAGGTAACAGGATAAAGTCATATCACCAGACATCCGTGAGCCAAATTGATGCCATTTTAAACCGGACTGAAAAGTCATTTCAATCCTGGCGCTGCCTGTCCTTTAAAGAGCGCGGTGTGATCATGAAGAAAGCAGCCTCAATGTTGCGTGTGAATAAAGATCAGTACGCCCGGCTGATGGCCCTGGAAATGGGGAAGCCTTTGCCCCAGGGGCAGGGCGAAATTGAGAAATGCGCCTCTGTCTGTGAGTTTTATGCCGAGCACGCCGAAGCCTTCCTTTTCCCCGAGCCCGTCAAGACAGAGGCCAGCAAAAGCTTTATTACCTTCGAACCATTAGGCATTGTATTGGCAGTCATGCCTTGGAATTTTCCTTTTTGGCAGGTGTTTCGATGCGCGGCCCCTACCTTAATGGCAGGTAATGCCATGGTCTTAAAGCATGCCTCAAACGTTTGCGGCTGCGCTCTGGCCATTGAACGCATTTTTAAAGACGCGGGATGTCCCCCCGGGCTTTTTTCTAATGTCCTTGTTTCGGGTTCAAAGGTCAAAGATTTGATTGAACATCCTCTAGTTGTGGCGGTGAGCTTTACCGGAAGCACTCAGGTTGGAAAAAGCATTGCTTCCCATGCCGGGGAGGCCCTCAAGAAGACCGTTTTGGAATTAGGGGGCAGTGATCCCTATATCGTTTTGGAAGATGCTGATGTGGAATATGCGGCAGAAACATGTGTCAATTCCCGCCTGATTAATGGCGGGCAAAGTTGCATTTCTGCCAAGCGTTTTATAGTGGTCTCCGAAATATTTAAAGAGTTTGAAGAAAGGTTTACCACTAAGATGCTTATGCAACGCATGGGGCCGCCTTTGCATGAAGGGGTCACCTTGGGTCCGCTTGCGCGTCATGATTTACGTTATCAGTTGCACGGGCAGGTGGACAGAAGTGCCAGGCAGGGCGCCAAGTTGCTGCTAGGAGGTGCCGTTCCTCTGGGACCTGGATCTTTTTATCCTCCCACCGTGCTGACCCGTGTACGGCCTGGCATGGCGGCGTATCAAGAGGAACTATTCGGGCCCGTGGCAGCCTTGATAGAAGTGACTGATGAACACGAGGCCATTCAAACGGCCAATGACACTATTTTTGGTTTGGGAGCTGCTATTTTTACGGGAGATCTTAAACGTGGTGAACGCCTCGCGAAGGAGTTGCGGGCAGGATGTTGCTTTGTCAACGCATCTGTCAGTTCCGACGCGCGTTTGCCGTTTGGCGGCATCAAGCAGTCGGGCTACGGGCGTGAATTAGGGATAATGGGGATACGAGAGTTCATCAATATTAAAACAGTCTACGTCAAATAGAAATAATCTTAACTTCATCTTATTTTAATTTAGGTTTAAGTACAATACGTCTAAATCGTATTCATTCACAAAGGCATGTTAATCAGGGAGGTGAGCGTATGCAAGATGTGTACACGAAGGACAGTGACTTTTCAAAGACGATGGATGAAGGTCAGGAAAAATTGAAGAAGGCAGCCGGTGATGTGCAAAAGAGGATAAAAGAGGGACAGGATCAGGTCCAACAGCTGATCAGTCAAGCCGACAAACAATTGCGTGAAAATCCGTGGCCGGTAGTTGCTGGTGTTGCGGTGGGTTGCCTATTCCTTGGTTTTTTCGCCGGTAATGTAAGGTCAAGAAATTAAGACGGATCAAGCTATCTTCCCTAAGACTGTTTAAGTGGTCTTAGGGAAGAAGTTGGGTCTGTTGAGGAGGACATGGATGAATTCAGATAATCTTGAGATTGAAAAAGCCATTGCTACGCTTGAGAATGTCATCAAAAAAAGAAGGGAGCACATTCAGGAGGCCCGTCACTCTGCTGTTCAGTCCCCCTTGCCCTATCTTTTTACGGAAATGCTTAACAGGGCCGAGGTGCCATTTGGCCACCTGACAAAAATAGCAGAGCAGGGGACGGCATTTGTGCGGCAATATATACATACGGCAGATGAAAATATCAAAGAAAGACCTTGGCAAGTGTTGCGCACCGTTGCCGTTTACAGTTTCGGTGTGGGCATGTTCCTAAGTCTTCGTTTCAGAAAAAAACACCCGAGGGAAAAATAATGAGAAAAGCGCTGTGGACACTCTTGGCTTTAGGGGCTTCTTCATTGGTCAAACAGATCAGAACAAATCCGGGAAACCATATGGAATTGGCCCGTCTTAAGTTGTCTTTGTTGTATCTGCGGTCCATTAAAACATTTCGTTTGCTTTTTATGAGTCTTTTAAGCATGGGGGTGTGTCTGACCTTTTTGTTGGTGGGACTCATTCTTCTTCATGCCACTTTATTTTTATACGCTCCCTGGAGCATAGAAACCAAAATGCTGGTGGGTTTAACAGGGTCAGTGGCCTATCTCGTGGCAGCTTTTGTCATGGTATCCAAAACGTTTGCCTCGGATAAATGGCTGAAGACCTTTCATGCGGATACCCTGACCAACAACCTGAATACCGAGGCTCTGCACGATGTCTCCCTGGATGCCGAAAAGGGCACTATGGCTTCGCCATCGTAAATATATCAAAAACTATGATTAGCCGGATAGAAGTTTTTTTGACACGCCTCAAGCGTTTTTTAAGCCGCAGCGCATGGACGATACGATTACTACGACTTGAAAAATTAAAACACCCAACGGCTGAGCCTGGCCTGGTCATGGTCCAAATCGACGGATTGTCCATGACCCAGTTTAACCGGGCTTTGCAGAAAGGAAATCTTCCATTTCTTCAAGGGCTATTAATCAAGGAACGGTATCTCCTTCGGTCATTTTATTCCGGACTGCCTTCAAATACGCCGGCCGTTCAGGGTGAATTATTTTATGGTGTGAAGGGCTGTGTTCCGGCCTTTAATTTTATGGACCGTCAAACAGGCCGCGTGGTCAAAATGTTCGATACAGCATTTGTCGAGGAATTTGAAGAGCGATTGAAGGACCAAGGAGCAGGATTATTGGAAGGGGGAAGCGCCTACTCTGACATATTTACCGGTTCGGCCAAGGAATCCCATTGTTGTTTTGCCCGTATGGGATGGGAGGGTGTTTTATGGGCCGTCAATCCCTTAGTTTTTCCTTTTCTGGTCCTGTTATATCTTGATATTTTTGTCCGGACGTTTATTTTAGTGTGCATAGAATTCATTCTTGCCGTTGTGGAATGCCTGCGGGGAACGCTTAAAGGAAAGCTGTTTTTTAGGGAATTAGAATTTATTTATTTACGCTCATTGGTTTGCGTTTTTCTTCGGGAGTTTATCACGGCAGGGGTGTGCATCGACATCATGCGGGGGCTGCCTATTATCCACTTGAATTTTCTGGGTTATGATGAACAGGCGCATGGCCGGGGTCCTTCTTCGGCCTTTGCTCATTGGTCCCTGCGGGGGATAGATGATGCCATCCATCGTATTTATCATGTGATTAATGAATCTTCCTTGCGTCGCTATGATCTGTGGGTTTACTCTGATCATGGGCAGGCCAAGACCATTCCTTATTTTGTGAAATATGGCCGTACCATCGAAGCAGCTGTCCAGGAATTATTTGAGGATAGCCATGGCCAGGACGATAATTCACTCAAAGCCCGGCAAGAAATGACAAAGCGCAGAGTTTCACTTTTCAGTCAAAAAAAGACGAAATCATCTTCAAGACCAGGCGCTTCTTCCCCTGAAAAGCCATTGCAGCCGTTGGTCACGGTAACGGCCATGGGACCGCTGGGACAAATCTACGTGCATAAGTTTTTGAATCACGCGGAACTCCATTTTTACGCTAAAGCCCTGGTTTCTAAACTTAATATCCCTTTGGTCTTGACCAAGGAAGCATCCCGCGTCCTGGCGTGGACTCCACGGGGTTGTTTTGTTTTTCCTGATGAGGCTCAAAAGATATTTGGGAAGGACCATTTTTTTATAGATGAGATTAAGGAAGACCTGATGAGGGTATGTTTACATCCGGATGCGGGAGAATTTGTCATCGCCGGATGGAGCGAGGGCCAGGAGGCCATCAGTTTTCCCCTGGAATACGGCGCTCACGCTTCCATGACACCTGAAGAAACCCATGCGTTTGCCCTGCTTCCCATGGATGCGCCCGTTGAAACGCAAAAGGGCAGGGATTATTTGCGTCCGGCCGGCCTGCGTGCAGCGGTACAACGTTTTCTAAAGAATGAAAAGCCGGGATCTACTTCCGTACCCCAACATCATGAGCCATCTAAAACACTGACCCTGATGAGCTATAACGTTCACGGATGCGCCGGCATGGATGGGTGCATTTCTACTGAGCGCATCTCCCGGGTGATCGCGCGACATAACCCGGACATCATTGCCTTGCAGGAACTGGACGTTGGACGTCAGCGCTCGGGAAGAACGGACCAGGCGGAAATGATCGCCCGAAGGTTAGAAATGAAGTATCAATTTCATCCAGCCTTTCGTTGGAAAGATGAACAATACGGTAATGCGATTTTAAGCCGGTATCCGATGGCCCTGATCAGGTCAGGATCATTGCCTTCCATTGCCGACAAGCAGCGTTATGAGCCACGCGGCGTCTTATGGGTCACTGTTGATTTAGGCGGCAAAAAGATTCAAGTCCTAAACACACATCTCAGTGTATGGCCCAGGGAGCGGGGCCTTCAAGTGGACGCTTTATTAAGCGAGCAATGGTTGAAGGATCCGGAGTGTCAAGGACCTGTTATCCTTTGCGGAGATTTTAATTCTCTTCCCGGTTCATCGGTGTATAGAAAGATTTGTTATCAATTGGCCGATAGTCAGGTTGGTCTGGCAGGCCATCATCCCCGCCGCACCTGGTTTGGGCATTATCCCGTCGGGCGTATCGATTATATTTTTATTAAAGATACCTTATGTGTATCCTCGGTTACTGTTCCGCAGACAGACTTGGAGAAGGTTGCGTCCGACCACTTACCCTTGATTATTCAATTAGATTGTGAATGAGAAACCATATGATCAAACGTATAGGGGCACGCTATCTGGGAGATAAAAGGGCGGAATTTTGTGTATGGGCCCCTGCTCTTGAAGAGATGTCCGTGCACATTATTTCCCCTTCAACACGACTGATCCCCTTAGCCAAGAATGACTGTGGCTACTGGAGTACTGTTGTCGAGGATATTGAACCTGGGGCGCGTTATTTTTATCGCTTTCATGGTAAGGATGTTCCTGATCCTGCTTCCTATTATCAACCGGAGGATGTGAGCGGGGCCTCTTGCCTCATCGACCATGATGCTTTTCACTGGAACCACAAGAACGGTAAGGATATACCCTTGTAGGAGATGATCATCTATGAGATTCACGTGGTAACTTTTAGCCCTG
>CAZKUL010000022.1:0-25118 GCA_964555945.1 uncultured Planctomycetales bacterium | reverse complement strand
CCTTGATGGATAATTCGACGAATGGCTCAAATACGAATAATATATGGCACAACAATCTGAGTTTTAACGGCACGGCAGGACAAGGGTCTATACTGATATCCGGGTCTGGTTCCACGATTACCAGCGCGCAAGGAAATATCCTGGGCCAGGACACTAAATTTGTGGATACAAGCTTGAATGATTTCAATCTCCAGCCAGGAAGCCCTGCCATTACAGGAGGCACAAATGTTTATGGGTTCCCCTCCATTGATATCGCTGGAATTACTCGCTCCTCCAGCGCTCTAGATATAGGCGCCTATAAGTATTCCAGCATTTCTTATCCTTTGACTGTTGCCTATTCCGGAAATGGTTTTGGGATGATTTTTGGGTCAACAGCGACTTCCAATAATCTGATCAATTGTGGCGTAAATGCCGGTGCTAACCTCTGCAGCGTAGCGATTACCCCCGGCACAGAAGTTATTTCAAAGGCAACAGCCGCAAGCGGCTCAGCTTTCTCCGGTTGGACCGTTACCGGTTCTCCCGTAGGGACGTGCATAGGCACAACAAGCCCTTGTATCGTTACTGTTACTGCCGCGACAAATGTAAAGGCCAATTTTACGCCTCAAACGTTTGCGTTGACATCAAGCGCAGCGCCAGGCGGAACGATCTATCCTTCAGGAACTATACAAGTTTATTATGGAGCAAGCCAAACTTATAGCGTCACGCCCTTTTTAGGGTATATACCAAGTTTAAAAATTGATGGTACAGCTGTCGTGCTCACTAATAACGCTTACACCTTAAATGATGTAACGTCGTCCCATACGATTACAGCTGGCTTCAGCCCGCAAATCAAGGAAACCATTACCTCCAACGCGCAACCAGGCGGCATGATCAGTCCTTCGGGGACTGTGAGCGCTAATTTCGGAACAACCCAGACCTATACCGTGTATCCTGTTGCAGGTTATATACCAATTTTAAAAGTTGATGGCACGACAGTGGCCCTGACTGATAATACCTATATTTTAAGTAATATAACAGCAGCACATAATATTACAGCCAGTTTTAGTATGGCACCTAAACCGGTCCTTGCATCCAGCGCAGCTCCAGGCGGAACTGTCAACCCTGCCGGTACTATCAGCGTTAACTACGGAGCAAGCCAGACATATACTGTCACCCCTTTTTCAGGCTATACACCCATTTTAAAAGTTGATGGCATAGCAGTGGCGTTGACGAAAAACTCATATGTCTTAAGTAATATCACATCCTCCCATACGATTACAGTCAGCTTTAGTCTATAATGTTTTAGATAGTGTCAAGAATTCCCCTCCCCTTGAGGGAGGGGTTAGGGGAGGGTGATGCTTATTAGTATCCAGCGCGGCGACGACCGATAATGAAAGGAAGAAATTTATTGATAATAAAAATTACAGGTAACAGTAATAAAATCTGTAAAATTGAATAAACGAGGGCATTAATTACCGGCACCTCCGACGTTATTGGCAATGAACCTTTCAACAAATAAATAAAGCCCCCCAAGATAAAAAAAGCAATCCCGTTTAGACCCATGATAATTAAAGTATTCTGCCCAACATAATTGATCAGCTTGTTTGTTGTCATTAACATGCTCACTCCAATCAAGAAAAATATTCCAGCTATCGCGGACAAATAAAAAAGGACGATGTTGCCGTAGTGGTTTTCGTTCATATCAACCCTGCCGTTTAAGAATCCCACGCAAAGGTTTAAGGCCAAAAAAGCTCCAATGGAAAATAAAAAATACTTGTGGGACATCCATTTTCCAACAAGGTCCTTGCAAAGAAATCCTGTGCCGTAAAAAACAGACGCAACAAGAGACACGTCCATGCTCCAGGGAAACCTTGGCAAGCCCAGGAGATTTATTAAAAATCCTAAGAATGCGAAACCAGCAAGGGCAAAAACTATCTGTTCATTCTTAAAATATGAATTGATCAACCACATCAATATTTCAGTAATAAATAAACACGGCAAGAACCATAAGGCAGTGTCCAATGGGATCGCCCATCCATTGACGCCAATACCGTAGAAAATGCCGATGAAAGGTTTAATCGGATCCATACTTAATGATTCACCATGAATGCTGAGACTCCGGACAATGACCAACCAAAACAGGTATGAAAATACCGCGAAGAAAAAATAAGGAACGATCAGCGTCCTTATTTTCTTGGCTAAAAAATCATTAAAGACAGGATACTTTGAAGGATCAAATAAAATACCAGAAATGAAAAAAAACAAAGGCATATGGAACGAAAATATCCATAGGATGACATTTGAGTTGATTTTATGGTGTCCCAGAACGACCAGGAAGATACCGAGTACTTTTGCAATATCTACCCACTCGATCCTTCCCGTAGTATCTTTCACTTGCTTAAGCCCTTTTTATGCGCTCTCTTTTAACGACTTTGACTCCAATGACCTGCAGAAAGAAATTCCACAAGAAGATCAAATTTAAAATCGTATACCTGTACCATAGACGCCTGAAATCCTTACTGAAAAGGCGATAAAGCCATTCTAAGCATAAGACACTGACGAGGCGGGGTGCCCTTTTTATTCTTCCCCCCACAAAATCAAATAATGCCCCGCTATTGATCATGACCGCCCCGCGGATCTTATAGATATGGTCTTCGATCCAACGGTCTTGTTTTGGCGTTCCCAGGCCGACAAAAATGATATCGGGTTTTAATTGATTAATCTCATGGCAAATCGTCTGGTCTTCTTCCGCTGTCAGGGGCCTGAATGGCGGCGACATGTACCCCACAATATTAATGTAGGGATATTGTGATTCGATTTTCCTCTTCATGTTCTTGACAACATCAGGATCTCCCCCATACAAAAAGAAACGATAGTTCTTCTCTTTCGCCCTTTCTGAAAGTTTAGTCAGGATACTATAGCCATCAAATTGATCACAAGCCGTACGCAGGCAATAGCGAAGCCAATACACGAAAGGCATGCCATCGGGCCCGATCAAATCCGAATGGTCATAGATACGGGCCAGCTGTGGATCCAGCAAAGCTAACGTCGCGCAATACGCGTTAATGATGGTAATATTATGAGACCTGGAGGTCTTATCTTCTATCCAGGAATCAACGGCTGCATATAAGTCAGCGTACGTCACAGCGCTAATAGGGGTGCCTATAAAATTAAATGTTTTCATTCAACGCTTTCATTTTGGCAAAAACGGGTCCAAGGACTTGCTGAGGCGTATACAAGGCCACTGAACGCAAACAATTTTCCCGATGATATACTTTAGGATTATCCAACACCTTTTTTAGCGCCTGCGCAATAGGGATGGGTTCAAAGCCTTCCACCACCTCACCGCTGTAGCCATTCTTAATGACAAGTGGGACCTCACCGACACGCGTACTCACAACCGGCAATCCACAACCTAACGCTTCGAGCACACAAACCGGCATCCCTTCAAAATTGCTTGTTAAAAGGAGAGCATCTGCCGATTGATAATATTTGACCAACTTCTCCTGCTGAATGCTTTTACACAATATCACCTGTTGCTGCAATCCTGATTGTTTGACATATTTTTCAACATTTAACCTCATATTGCCTTCACCAATGATGATCAACCTGGAATTAGGATCTTCCTGACAATAAGCTTTAAATGTATCAATAAGCCGCATCGGCGCTTTCTGTTCTTGGAGCCGCCCAACAAACAGGACCCATTTCCCATTGGTGTCCACCTCCGCATAACCTAATTCACGCCTTATCGAGGCCTTAGGGACATCCGTGGGTTTGAAGATTGAATCATCAACCCACGTCGGTAAGAATGTTATTTTCCCTGCTAAATAAGGGTAAGCCTTTTTATAAAATTCCACGGTATTCTGGCTGACCGTATAGACATGGGACATGAAGCCAAGTATGTACTTTTCAAAAGCGAAATAAGCCCAGGGCATCCGGCTCCAGAAGACCTCACTGCCCCTATTTTTAATTTGTTTTTCGATATCATTATGGGTCACAACCACCTTGGGCGAAGGGACATTCTTGAAGAAAACAGCCGGTTCAATACGATTAAAGAATAAGACCCTTCTCGAATAATCAAGTTTGCAGTTTTTAAGCGCAAAAGTGAAACGAAAAGACAACGGCACGATATTCCGCTTGTTCTCATTCTCCTCAAATAACACAGGAAAAAATTTGAACCTTTTATTCCCCAATACAACATCTTTCCATCGTTTAAGTGGACAGCCCGGGTCAGAGGTAAGGGCAACAAGTTCAATATCAATATCTGGAGGCGCATTCTTAATTATCCCCTTAAGAAAAGATCCAGACCCCCCCACCTTGGGGCCAAAAGGATCAAAAGAATAAATCATCAACAATTTCATTAAAAATCCTCATTGGACATGTATTCACTTCCCCCCTGAGGGGTTGGTAGCATATATTCCCTCCCCCTTGAGGGGAGGGCTAGGGAGGGGGTGTTTTAAACATTCAACTATCTTTGTTACAACCCCTTCCCTATTTCTCAATACATCATTATTCCAAAATCTTAAAACCCTATACCCCCGTTGCTTCAAATACTCATACCTTTCCTTATCCTCCATATTATCTGCATGTTGTCCCCCATCTAACTCAATGATCAATCTCTTCTCAAAACATATGAAATCAACTATATATGGCCCGATAACCGCCTGCCTACGAAATTTGAAACCTAAATTCTTTAATCGCAAAATGTACCAAAGATATTTCTCCGCATCTGTAGCGTTAATTCTTAAGGCTTGGGCAATTTTTGTCATGCTTACCTTCAATCCACCCCTCCCCTAACCCCTCCCTCAAGGGGAGGGGAATTCTTATCGGACCACTTCAAGATACAATTGATGCGTTTGGTTAGCAATCGTCTCCCAGCTAAGTAAGGTGTTCGCCGTTTGCGTCGCTTGTTCTGCGATGCGGAAACATTTACCCTCATTAGTTAGCAAATCAATCAATGCTTTAGCCATTTGTTCCTTATCAGCAGGTGGTACCAAAATTCCATTAACATCATGTTCCAAGACTTCTGCTATAGATCCGACATTTGTAGCTACGGTTGGTTTTCCAAAACCGAAGGACAAGGCCAGCACACCGCTTTGAGTTCCCGTGATGTAAGGCAACGCGATAATATCCGAATTCTCAAAAAAGTTGGCCACATCTTTAATGGGGATATATTCATCAAATATTTCGTATTTATTCTTACCAGTCATCAAGTCTTCATAATAGGCATAATCCCCTTCAAATTTACCCGCGATGCAAATCTTAAAATGGGCATATTGCCGGGTGATCAGAGGCTCAGCTTGGATCAAGACATCTAATCCCTTATTGCGTCTGACTGAACCAAAAAAGAGAATGCGTTTGACACCCGCCAATTTCTGGATGCGCGGATGGTCCATATCCTTAAACTGTTTATAAAAAGAGAACTCCCCATGTTGGGTAATCAGGACATCCGCCGCCTTAAAGTAGGCGTATCTTTTGAGTAACGCGGCTTTCATCATCTTCCCATGGACAATGACCTTGCGGGCCTGTTTGAGGCATAAATTCTGGGTAAAGTCCTGGAACAAGGTATTACTGCGTTTGAGGCCCGGGTGCTGATAAGGGTCATGAACTGTGCAAATGATAGGTACTTGAGCAAACAAAAAGCGCAACATGTTCAGCCAAAAGTCTCCAATTTGAATGTGCACTAGATCAAACGCCTTAAGTTGCCTGGCTATCGAGAAATATTTGGTGAAATTCCTGATATCCCGGATCCTGAAATGCGTAACAGGCACCTGTTTGATGCTCTTATTGAGGAGGTCCAGAATGCTATTATCGCGTTGAGAGACAAACAAATGGCTATAAAAGAATGTCACATCACAAAATTCCGACAGTCCATTGGCCAAACACACCGAATATTCCACGGGGCCAGAAAAGAATGCGATTTTCAATCTTTTATCCATCATTTGAAGTCCTTGGTGACATTCATTCCACCGGATTCATAATGTCAGGAGTGCAATTACTTTTTAAAATGACCGCGGGGTTACCGCCGACGACACTATAAGGAGGTATAGATTGCGTAATAAATGCCCCCCCTGCGATTCTACTGCCCTGACCGACACGCAGCCCCCCGATAATGATCGCATTGGGCCCAATAAAAACGCCGTCTTCAATGACAGGATATTCTGTCGTTCGGCTCCCATCAGGGGCAATGCGATCCCGTTGCCCTATGGTCACACCATGAAGTAAGGTCACATTTTTTCCAATGACACTTTTGGTATTAATGACAATCCCTCTCCCATGGAACATCGCAAAACCAGCCCCAATTTGGGTACGCCATGATAAATCAATCCCTGCCATATAGGTGGCCAAACCATGTAATATTTGGAAAAAGGGAAGTGTGAACGTCCAGGGAGAACCATTGACCATTTGGCAAAGCCTCATGGTGACAACAGGCCGGAAAGTCCTCGATGTGATGGCTCCTTTTATGATAAGAAAATTGGAGAATTTCCCATGCAGCCTGAATGCATCCGCTTTTAACGCCGGCCAAGGACCTGAAAGGGTTTGTACACTCACCATATTCTTTATGCCTTTCTTAATGGATTTTTCTCACTGAGAAAGTAAATAAACAGTATCAAGAGCCAATACAAAGAACTGCTGCGCATAAAAGACGTTTCAACAAAATTACAAAAGATAATGAAGAACGTTAAGTTAATAAATAGGAAAAACTGCTCATAATACCCTTCCCAAAGATTGAAGATCCGTACTATCAAATTTATTATAAAAGCCAATAAAAGAAGCAACCCTACAATCCCTAATTCATTTAAGACATCAATATAACCATTATGGGCCTCATACGCGTACCGGCCCAAAAGTTGAAAAACAGCATAAGAAGGACTATGGGGATCGTGGACACTTTCAGGGCCTATCCAGAAACTTTCATAACCGCCCCCAAAGAACGGATGGTTCTTGATGGAATCCAGCATGATCGGCCAGATTTCAGTACGGCCAGTCAATGTTGTCGTTTTATTCAAAGAGCTGAAAATGATATCTACAAAAGGCTTTTGAAGGAAGAATACCTCCAATAAACGTATGGAAACAAAAAAACACAATAGCCCTAAGAACCCGTAAAGAATCGCAAATTTTCTTTGGTTGTGGACGATATGGACAAAAAATGAGAATAATAAAATCGTCAATGTTATTAGAAGGCTCGTTGCACTTCGGCTTTCCAATAACAAAAGGCCACTCAAGAATAACAACATATAGGCCATAAACCTTCTAGGCTGTTTTTTAAAATAGCCCCTGGTAAAAATCAAAAAAACAACAGCAATGCCTGCCACGGCGCCCAAAGAGTTCTTATGGGATGTTATCCCCTTCCACGCACCGCCATACTCACTGCTGATGCCATAATGGGGGAATAAAAAGACCGCGCCCAGCGACAAAATTGAGAAAATAAAGAGAAAATAGAATATGAGATTTAAGAACCCTTCAAACTTGTTTTTCTGGATAAAAATGATAAAAGCCATTTCAATGGTCCCTAAGAATAATATAAATCTCCTGATTGAAATCGACTTATAATCAGACCATGCGATTGACATAAACGTATAAAAGACCAGAATGACCAGGACCTTGTTGTTCTTAAGAAATTCAATGACCATAGTCTTGTGCTGCCAAAGGATACGGATCCCAAAAATCATCAATAATCCCAGAAACAACTGGTTGATCTTATTGCCCCCCATGTCAGTAACATTGAGGGGTAAGGTCACCACAGGGATCGTCAGCCATAAAAAAGGTATCAGTAAATTGTTTTTAGCCGACACTCTATAAATGACAAGGAATACCCCCAAGAAAATAACCAATGTAAACCCAAGCAAACCTGAACTTAACAGCACCACAGAACAGGCGATAGCGATGAGAATTGTCAATGTGAGTGTGAATAACACAATCAAAAACTCCAAATAGGCATTTTGATGGTTTTATTGATTAAATCAGTCTCTTCCCTGGAAAAACTCTTATTAATATGGCATAAAAGCAAATACACGAGAGAACCAAGGACAAGAACTAAAATCAAAGACAGTAAGTTAACGATTTGGCCCTTAAGCAAATAGAGCATAACTCCTGTGGCAGAGGCATTGAGCACAATACGTAAATGACTTGAAGGGTGCAATTTGATGGCCATGTCCTTCTTTAACATGTAATAAATATAAATGTTTTGGAATACGAGGGCTGAAAGGGACGCGAGGGCCACCCCTTCTATCCCCCAGATCTTGATGACCAGGATACTGGCAATAATGTTATAAACAGCAAACACCTTGCTATAAAGAAGCACTTCCATTTTCTCCTTGAGCTGTGCCACCAAGTTCAACACAAATAAAATGGAATGCCAAACGAGATAGACCATGAGAATAGCTAATACCCAATAAGCTGCTAAATATTTCGGTGAAAACACATTATTGATTATTTCCCGGCCCAGGACCCCTGTGAAAACAGCCACCGGGAGAACAAAAAAAATGGATAATTTCATCAAGAAATTAAAGACCTTGTTGATCCTTTCATCCGGAGCGTCTTGAAGCGAAGAAAAAAATAAGGGGCTCATGACCTCATAGCCCTTGCGTAAAGGCAGGCCGGCATCTAAAAAACGATGGATACGTTCCCCAAAAGCATATAACCCAACAAAATAGGGCCCTAAAAAGGCGGACACGACATAAAAATTTGCCGACACCTTCAGGGTCGTTGCCCCTAATTCATTGAATGAACTCAACAGGCCATATCTGAGCAATCGTTGGCTTTCTTCTGCGGTAAATGGGTGGCATCCCTCCGCGTGTCTCATCCAGAATTTTTGAATTAAGACCATCAGGTTTAATGAGAAAAGGAGCGCGTAGGCGATCGTCTCTACGAGTAAGACATTCATGATAGTGACGCCGTTCAGATAAAAGATCAGGCCAAACAATAGGGCGCGAAAAGTGGCGTAGGAGACATACGTTATGGCCAGATATTTTTGGAAAAGCATGGAGGCCAGGACGCACTGGTTTAACAGGTCAAACAAAAACAAAAACGCGTAAAAAGCAAAGAAGGCGAAATACCTTTTAAAATGCTGGATTTGGAACAAAGAACCGATGGGGTCCGCAAAAATGAATATTAAACCCAAAACCAAAAGTAAAAGAGGGACAGAAAAAATGAAAGAATTTCTGATCAATTGTTTGGCGTAAGAAACCATGTTCTTTGTGGTATATTCAGGAATAAACCTTAAGGCAACGGTCCCAATACCGCCGATAGTAAAAACCTGGATATAACCTATCAACCCTATCAAAAAACTATAAATCCCAAAACCCGCGACCGGAAGTTTGCGCATGATAGCCACGACGATCAAGATATCAATAAGCTGCGTATAAGCGCTCCTTAGATACAAGAAAAGTGTATTCTTTAAAAAGATACGCCCTGTAGATTTATCCTGAGTTTCCATACAACTCCATATTATATTTTGCTTATTTAAAAGCCCTCATTACGCGGTCTCTTTTAATCACTTTAACTCCGTAGAGACGCCATTTATGGCGTCTCAATACAACCCCATTTATACCGTCTCAATACAACCCCATATTGTATTTCGCTTATTTAAAAGCCCTCATTACGCGGTCTCTTTTAATCACTTTAACTCCGTAGAGACGCCATTTATGGCGTCTCTTATTAATGCCGTCTCTTATAATGTTCGTTTATCCCCAGCCACTTTGATCCGATCCACATTTTCCTCGTCTAATTCCCAATTCAACGGATTATTCCCAATGTATTCCCTGACACGATCTAAATCCGCATCATTACGGATAACGTGATCGTAAAAACGCGCCTGCCATTGAAATTTCTTATGGGTCAATTTATTAATTTCATAGGCCGTTCGACCCTTATACCACCGGATCATTGTTGATAACGAATTATTGAGCATTGGATTTTTATCCGTTGAAACAATGCCGCTACACTTGGGTTCGGATTCTTGTATTGAGACGCCATTCATAAGAGACGCCATAAATGGCGTCTCTACGCACACAGGTTCAATCATAATGATCCCATGCATATGATTGGGCATAAACACATATTCATCCATTTGCACATGTGAAAAATGTTTAGGTATCTGATTCCAAAACTTTTTTGCCTCTTCTCCGATCTCAAGACATGCCTACATTCTCTTTCAAAATAAAGCGGGTCAAACCCTTTCGTAGACGAATTTTGGTATCGGGAAGGTGCGGTTGTTAAGGATGACTCCCAGCAGGTTGATTTTCTTGGGATACAAGGGCTGGAGCGCGATCTTGAGGATCTGCCGTCGGGTCATCCCTTCATTGACGACCACGACCGACGCATCGGTCAGTCCTGCCATGGCCACAGGGTCCTTAAAACCCATGAGATTCGGACAGTCGACAAGAATGATCTCAAATTTCTTTTTAAATTCTTCCAACACTTCCTGGGCTTTGGGTGAATTAAGCAAGATCACAGGGTTTAATCCTGTCTGCCCGGTCGTAACGAGATGCAAATTATTGGCCAGTTCTTTGGCGACATCTTTAAAGGCTTCCTTGCCTTCAATCATTTCGGCGAAACCTGCGGTATTCTTGACCTTAAACATTTTATGCATTGCGGGGTTGCGGAAATTGGCATCCAGCAAAAGCACTTGATGGCCGGCAACTTGCGACAGATACAGGCCTAAATTAGCGATAACGGCACTTGTGCTTTCCCTCGAACCCGCTGACGTGATCAGGATGGACTTTAAATGATTGTCCTTCATTAATAAATAAAGATGGTCACAGAGCACCTGATAAAATTGCGTGTAACGTGTCTGTCGCTGATGGTCGAGGATCAATGATCGTTCACCCAATCTGCGGCGAGGAACAGATCCTAAAAAGGGCAAGCCTAACTCTTCCTTTATCTGCTGGGGGGACTTAAAAGTAGGGTCTATATACTCAACCACAAAAGCAATCATGACCCCTAAGAAAATACTCATCAAAAAACCCAGCAGTAAAATCGAGAATTTGCTCGGGCCCTTGGGCACCATCGGGATGTCCGCCTGCTGGATAATTTTAACAGTGGCAGTGCCAATGGCTTCAATATTGGACAAGGGGTTGCCGTTAAGGGTTTGGATCATCCTGTCAATGTTGTCTTTTAATTCCAGGACATTGGGCTGCTTGTCCCCATATTTAATGGATAGGTCCGCTAATTGCTGCTCCAGGTCAAAGATCACATACGACCGCGCCAGCACATTGGCGGTGACAGCCGCGTCTGTGGGGCTGTAATCCTTGACATTAATGGTAAACATGTCCGTATCAGGAATGGGCATGACCTTGACCCTTTTCTTCAAACTTTCAATGGCATCAATGAGAATGATTTCCTGCTGTTCTTGGGGAGTAAACCTCCTTAACTTAATTTGCCGGAATTTCATCATCAGGCCGATCAGTTTGCGCTTGAGCGGTGAAGCAAAACGATCTTCATAATCCATGGGCCTTTGGTCAAGTTTCAACGCCCGGACCACGCGCTTAATGACGGGTGTGGAGGTGACGATTTCGCTCTGGGTTTGCGATTCTTCCACATTGTTGCGAAAATCCCCAAGGTCCTTGTAGTTAGGCGCCTGAACGAGCTTTTGGGCTGAAATGAGCATCTTGACCTGGGCTTCATAAACCGGGGTCTTTAGGATCAATCCCAGATAAACGGTGACCACAACTGTCACGATGGTGGTGAAAACGACAGCCTGCCGGCGAAAAAGTATCCCCAAATAATCGCGCATGGTAGTGACGTTATTTTGTTCAGTGGCTGAGTCCATTAAAATACCCCTTCTGAGACTGTTACGATATCCCCTTGCTGAAGTGAGACGTCCTCTGCAGAGTCCCCATCCATGATCCCTTTGATATTGACTGAAAGCGTTTCATACCCCACACCGCTCTTTTTGGCACGCAGGACCTTGACGTGGCTTGAGGAACCAAAACGGGTAAAACCCCCGGCCATGGAAATGGCGCGCAATACAGTCATGTTTTCAACCATGGGATAGGATCCAGGCTTTAAGACTTCACCATAAACAAAAAAATTACGGCTCAGGGATTGTTTCAATGACACCGAGACGACCGGATATTTCATATAGCCGTCAGCCAAACGCGACTGGATCTCATCCTGGATCTGCTCAATGGTGTGGCCTTTGACCAGCACACTGCCGATGTAAGGAAAGGAAATCGCCCCATCAGGGGCCACAGTCACTTCCTGGGTCAATTCTTCCGGTTTAAGCACGTTAATGTCCAGGATATCATCCACTCCAACCGTATACTCCGTCGAAGATCCATACACGGGACACACCTGGCAAGGTGCAGTTTCAGCACCTGCAGCGGCCGCTAAAGGTTGTGGAGCGGGTTTTTGGTCCACATTTTGGGCCAAAGACATTGCTGAAAATGACAGAACCAGCATGATGAGCATTACTAAATGTAAAAACCTTTTCATAATCCCTCCATTATTCTATTTTCGTCTTATAAACAGAACCCGCAGACCGGGCGATGTACAGGTATTGGCCATTCGTATCAAAGGTCATGGCCGAGGCGCCAGCACCATCTGGAAGATCTCCGTTGATGGTCTCCCAGTTTTTGCCTCCGTCCCGGGAGAGATAAAATTTACAAGGACTAGCATTATTCCAGCTTAAAGTACTGACAGCGATCATCTTGGCGTCTTTAGGGTTGACAGCCATGCCGTCAACAGTGTTGCCAATTTTATCGTCAAAATGTTTAAGAAGATGGAAAGATTTCTTATCGGCATTGCTGGCATATACGGTGGGCCCTGGAGCGTCACCACCGGCATAAATGGTACCGTCTTTCCCGATGACCACATTAAACACCCACTCCATGGCTTTGAGCGCATGTTGAAAAGTCTGTCCTTTATCATTAGAAATAAACACCCCTCCGCCAGCAGACGCGGCCCCCCAAACAATGCGGTTGGAATCAGTGGGATCCACGGCAAGGCCATGATAAATCCGCAGTGATCCTGGTTGCCCTGCGGAACGCTTCCAGACTGCTCCGCCATTTGTAGATATAAACAAGCCGCCACCGTTGCCGTCCATGCCTAAATAAATGGTGTCATGGTCTTGCGGGTCAACCGCCAAAGCCCTGGCATACCCTCTGTCCCAGATGGTATTGCCGTATAAACCATGCATGGGAAGGCCTGATCTGATTAAATCAAACGATTTGCCTCCATCGTAACTTAATACGACTTGATTGAATTCTTTGCTCCAAGGGGATGATGTTGCGACAATGCCCCCTTCTTTGTTGACGACCACCCTCCAGACATGCCCCTGGACCTCATCGTTAAATCCAGATCTCGGAAACAGTGGCTCATAGGTCTTGCCGCCGTCACTACTTTTCAAAAGACCGTTGTCCATGCTGGCCACATAGATGGTCCCATCGGGTGTGATCTGGACATCACTGGCCACTGTGTTAGGCGCGCCAATGACTTTTTCATTCCAGCTAGATCCCCCGTCATCACTGCGAAAAACCCCCCACCAGTCAGTCCTAAAAACGACATTAGGATCAAATGGGTCTACTTGGAGACTATTTAATTTGCCCTCTTTAGCGGCCCAGGCATAAGTAGGGTTGGAGACTGCATCAGTCTGTAATTTATGGTTCTGGCTTTGCCAGGTTTGACCTTCGTCATGCGTTACGTAAACACAACCATTCCAAGCCTGGTTACCAATAACACGGATAACAGGCTCCTCCCCGCTCTCATCCAGGGAAATCCTATAAATCTTCCCATTTGGAATGGCCTTTGATTGACTCCAGGTGGTTCCCGCGTCTTTTGAAATCCAAAGCATTTTATCTCCCGCGACATATAATGTTTTCGGGAATTTTCTGGAAATGACAAAATCCGTGACTTTAGGAGGACCTCCCGTTATCGCTTCACAGGTGCCAGCGGTCAAATCGCACCAGCTGAGGCCTTTCGCTGTGCCCGTCATGATTTGATTGGTCCCATTGAAACTGACAGCGGCAAAAGATTTTTTGTCAGGGAAAAAAGACTTATTAGGATCAATATCTGTCCAATGGCCCCCTCCATCATTGGAACAAAATAATTTCCCATGTGCCGTGCCTGCACAAAGTTTATTGGGGTCTTGGGGGTCAATGGCAATGGGGCGGTAACTGCCAGGACGTGTAAAAGTAATTTTACCCTTCATCCTATCAGCCGCAGTCCACAAGTCACCCGCGTTGCGGGAAACATAAACCCCTCCGTCAGTCGCCGCGTACAAAACATTCCCATCAGAGGGTGCAACAGCCACCTGGGACACTATCAGGTGCCCAAGGCCGTGATTAATAAAATGCCAATGCTCGCCTAAATCATCACTTCTCCAGATGCCAGCGACATCTGATGTTAAATACACCCTGTCTTTATTCCGTGGATCAAAAACGATATTGGGAAAACAACCTCCCCCATACCATCCTGCAAATTCCCAATGTTCACCCGTCGCGTGTCCCCAGGGAAGACATATAATCATCCCCCAGATGATCAACAGGCGTAATCTGATTTTTTTCATTCCATTAACCTTTTGCTTTCTGCCTATAAATTAATCCAAAAATCTGCATGTCATCGACCAAATATCTTCTCCATAAGCGCATAGGCTCCATGCATAACCGCCAAAGCCATTCCAGGCCCATTTTCTGCATCCATTTAGGGGCGCGTTTGACTATCCCTGCGATAAATTCAAAGGTCACCCCTACACCCATGGACACAGGAACGCCCAGCTCTTGATGATATTGCTTGATCCAGCGTTCCTGTTTAGGGGCCCCCAGCCCCACGAATAAAATATCCGGTTTAGCTTCTAGGATCATGGAAGCGATTTTCTTAAGTTCAATCTCATCATTCTCAAATCCCAACGGCGGCGCATAGGTCCCCACCACTTTTAAGTTCTTTAAGGTCTGAAGCAATTTATTTTTAGCGGCCTCTGCGGCTCCCTCGCGTCCCCCTAAAAAGAAAAGCTTATAGCCTTTTTTATTCGCTACCTCACAGACCCGGGGGACCAAGTCTGAACCGGAAACTTTTTCTTTTAAAGGCGTCCCCAAAAACCGTGCCGCCCATAAAATGGGCATCCCGTCAGGAACACACAAGGCCCCTTCTTTATAATAACTGGCAAATTCAGGGTCCTGGTTATAACGAATGACAATATCCACGTTAGGGTTTGTGATATAACATGGGGCGCCATTGGCAACAAAACCCTCAATGGCATCGAGTGTTTCCTGCATGGTGACATTATCAATCATCACATTGCCGATATTTAATTTTTTATCCATCACCAGCCCTCTCGAACGCTATTCCAGTGGAACTTGAGCCATAAATTCAGGAAATGAAACGATTTTACGCGTATCATCAGGGTTAAAAAGAAATGGCATGACTTCCTTGCCCAATTCTCGAAAATCCAACCCCTTGATTTCTTCCAGGAACTTCTTTCGCAGTGCTTGGGACTCCTTAATGCCAAGCTTCAAGTTCAAAAAATCATAATTTGGTTTGGTCAAAGCAGACAAAAAGACAATATCATAAAAATCACGGCCTTTGGCCCGCTTCCGGTTTATGGCAGTATATAACTTTTGAGAAAGCAAGATATCCAGGGGTGTTACAAACATTTCTGAATACACATCAAATTTATTCAGGATTTTCTTGTCCGGTTGATATTTAAAGCCCTGGGCCTGGCTGTCAATCTGTATCAATATTCTCTCTTCCTGATGGGGTGAAAGTTCATTAATAAAAAGTATTTCCGGTAAACGCACGCGGCACCTGTAAGCATCCTTGGAAACAATGTCCATTTGGACCTTCAGCCCTTCCGCTTCCAGGCCACGGTGCACCTTATTGCCCAAACCTTCAAACTCAACGCCACTTAAATCAAAATTGTCAAAGTCCAAATCTTCCGAGAAACGGGTGTTGCCATACATGATCCGCAAAGCGGTCCCACCCAAAAAGGAAAGCTTTCGCGCGTATTCGCCGGCAAATATAATTTCCAATATTTTATATTGTAAATACTCTCGCAATATCCCCCTTTTAAAAGGGCGTAAATGGGCAGGGTACTGTTGTTCGATTTCCATCAATGTAAGCATATATTCTTGGCCCTAAACTCTTACCAGGTCCGGCTTCATTTTTATCAACGCCAGGGCCTTCTTTATGCGGGCAGTCAGCCGCTTGTTCTTAAAAGCAATCATATATTTTTTTAACTTTTGCAAATCTGCCTTTGCCAAAAATTCCTCACTATTAAAACGCCATTCATAAAAACCTGAAGCATCGGCAATTTTAGGGTTGAAATAGACATAATCTAAAAACGCCTTTTCTATCTCCGCCATTTTAAATCTTTGCCCTCCATACTTTTCTAATCTGTAACCAAAAAATAATTCTGGCTTTATGTTCCTATAAATAAATGAGGTAATGGGGGTCTTAAAACGCGAGGTCTTTTTAGTTGAAACTGAAGTCATGGAATAGACACCTTCCGGAATAAGACCGTAATAAGATAATGCAGTTTCTAATGAGACATAGGACGGCCCATAAAGCTTATTGGCCATAAGAAAAAGAGTCTCCTCTTGAAGCGATAGATCAGAAAACATATAATAACCCCGCCGCAACTTCTTAATGTATCCTTTTTCCTGCCATTCATTAAGCCGTCGCCGATGAAAACCAGGGGCAGTTTTCCGGATTTCATTCAACGAAAAAACGATAAAACCTTTTATTTTGTCCTTTAATTCCTGATATTTCATATCATTTCCATAAGATGTTATTTATAGCACTCTTTGGAATCAATTATAGCATGTTTTAGTCAAAATTCAATAATAATTACTCAACCTTCTTTAGTAAAACAACCCTGCCCAAATCCAATGGCCCAATGCCAAAAACCTGCCAAAAAAAGCGGGGAGCTGATGACAAATTTCCAATAGTGTGTCCATCCCGCTTTGAAAATGCGCCATTTGATACGGGTGATTTTAATGAACAAAAATCCAGGCAGCAATAACAGCGGCCAAAACCCTTTATAATACCACTTATGATATAAATTCCTACGATAAACTATGATGTACCTTCCCAGAATTCTTTGATTATTAAAATAGGACCCCAGGGATTCCCTAAAAACATGAAAACAACGGGCCTGGGGCACAAACCACACGTGGCTCAATGTGCCTATCTTTAAACACAACAAAACATCTTCAGAGGCCCTGATGTCCGGAAACCTTCCGGCACCTTCAAACAGGCCCCGTTCAACAAACATGTTGCAGGCAGGGACCATCGCCACAATCCGCTTGTGGCCAACTTCCAGGGACTCATTAAACTGCAGATAAAGCTGCGCCAGGGCCAGTTTGCTTTTTTGCTGAAAATCCGGCACTGAGACAGACCCGCTGCCCGCCTGACACCCGGATAAATGGGCTTGCAAGATGTTCTCTAACCAGTCAATATCTAAATACACATCGCTATCTATAAAACACAATAGTTCTCCCTGGGCATTTCCTGCCCCTTTATTGCGCCCAAGGGCCGGTGAGGTCTTTTTATCCAATAAAATTATTTTTAATTTACTTCCGGCATCCCCCCTAAGTGAAGCTGAAAATTTGGCCAATAATTCCCGTGTCGTCCCATCATCGGAAGAATCGACCACAATGACTTCTTTTAACGATTCCAGGGACCTTAAACCAAATATACTCGTTAAGGTCCGGCCTATTGTTTGATAGGAGTTATAGGATGGAATAATAATAGAGGCATAAACCATAGGAAAATTTACAATCCATATATCCAATTAATTGAAACAACATACTTTGTGTATTATAAGCCTTAACGGAGAAAAATTACAGGTAAAATTAGGCACCTACCCGCTAGTTACTGAGGTGGAAACAGGATATTCTTGACCCAGAAAATAATCTGCGTTATACTCCCCAAATTATGCTTTTTAACTCCTTTGAATTTATTCTTTTCTTCCTCGTTGTGACCACGGCCTATTTTATCATTCCCTACCGGTTTCGTTGGCTCCTTCTCTTGGCTGCCAGTTGCGGGTTCTATATGTCTTTTATCCCCATCTATATCCTGGTCTTGGCCACGACCATTCTCATTGATTATTTTGCCGGCATCATGATTGAAGACTCCGTTGGTCCTAAAAGAAAACTTTTTTTAATCATCAGCATTTTGTCGACATGCCTTGTGCTGTTCATATTCAAATATTTTAATTTCTTTACCTCGAACCTTGCGGCATTGGCCAGTTTTGTCCACTGGAATTATACCTTAAACGCCATCAAACTCATCCTGCCCATCGGCCTGTCATTCCACACTTTTCAAAGCCTGGCCTATGTGATCGAGGTCTACAGGGGAAATCAAAAAGCAGAGAGACATTTCGGCATCTATGCGCTTTATGTCATGTTTTACCCTCAACTGGTCGCAGGCCCCATCGAACGCCCCCAAAATTTATTGCATCAATTTTATGAAAAACATGATTTCCAATACGAACGCGTCCGGGACGGGCTTAAATTGATTTTATGGGGCATGTTTAAGAAGGTGGTCATTGCTGACCGCCTGTCTTTTTATGTGCATGCCGTTTATGGCAATGTCCGCGACCATAACGGCACCTCTTTGCTGTTGGCCACTATTTTCTTTGCTTTCCAGATTTACTGTGACTTTTCCGGGTATTCGGACATAGCCTTAGGATTGGCCCGTGTCATGGGGTTTCATTTGATGCAAAATTTTAACAAACCCTATTTTTCTAAAAGTATCGCGGAATTCTGGAAACGCTGGCACATATCCCTCTCGACCTGGTTTAAAGATTACTTATATATCCCTTTAGGCGGCAACCGTGTCGCGGTACCACGCATGTATTTAAACCTTTTTATCACCTTTGTCATCAGCGGCCTGTGGCATGGGGCCAATTGGACCTATATTATTTGGGGCGCCCTCAATGGGCTTTACCTGATTGCGTCTATCGCCACGGCCCACCTTCGGGACCATCTGGTGGCATTGAGCGGATTAAAATTCTTCCCAAGATTGCATAAAGTCTTCAAAATGCTTGTAACGTTTTCATTGGTCTGCGCTGCGTGGGTCTTCTTTAGGGCAAGCAGCCTTTCGGACGCCTTGTTGATCTGTAAGAAAATACTCCTTGTGCACGGCCCCGTCTTTACCGGCGGGTTCAGGGACATTATTTATGGCGTCATGGGAATAGCGACCTTGATTGCCGTTGATCTTTGGTGCCGTGGAAAAAACATCGATGTTGCCCTCAGTGAACTAAAGACCCCCGTTCGCTGGGCCATGTACTTGTATTTTACCGTGACAATCCTGATGGCGGGGGTCTTTGACAAGTCACAATTTATTTATTTTCAATTCTAAAAAATGAAAAAATTCTTTCTAAAACTGACCCTGTTCTTTCTCCTTCTGTTCTTGCTGGACCGTGTCATAGGCGGCCTTTGTGAATATTATTTCTTTCAAACCCGTGATGGGGACACCGGAGGGCAGATCAACAGCCTCCTGAAGAAAGAATGCCAGGTCGTGGTCTTTGGGTCGTCCAAGGCCGAAAGCCAATACGCGCCCCATGTCCTTGGCCAAATCCTCGGAAAAACGGTCTTTAACGCGGGATTTAAAGCATCCAATTGCATCTATGATTACGGGGTCGAACAATTGGTTTTTAATACGTATAAACCCCAACTGGTGGTCTACGACCTGACACAGGTCAGCTTGTACAAAGCCGATTTTAATATTTATGAAAAGCTTTACCCCTTATACCCCTTCTGGCGAAAGCCGTTTATTTGGGAACTGATTAAACACAAAGACCCTTTTGAAGGTGTTTTTTTCTTCTCCAGGATCTACCCCTATAACTCCAAGGTCCACTCCATCATCCTTTTTAATATCCTAAAAAAGAGGCCGGGTGTCAACAATGGCTACAAACCTCAACCTGAAGTCATGGACCCATCGACACAACCGGAGACCAAAGAAATATTCGACGCTGCGGACATAGACGGCAGGCTGCTTGACTACTTCAAGAAATTTGTCTTGTCAGCCAGGGACAAAGGGATAAAAATCGTGGTCGTGCGGTCTCCCCGCTATTTTAAAGAGAGTTGCCCTTTGCCTGATGAGATCGCAAGCTTTCTTAAAGCCAACGGTGTTCCTGTGCTGGATTACAGTCCTGAAAAATACCCTCAATTTATTGACTACAAACTTTACCACGACCGCTACCACCTCAACCAAAAAGGCTCAGAATTGTTCTCTACGTTAGCTGGAAATGACTTAAAAAAGCTGATAAAAAACTAGGGAAGCTTAAAACTTCCAATATCACCCCGGCGAAAGCCCGGGTCTTTGCCCATCGATGAAATCCATCTGCTTAATCAATAGACCTAAAAAGAACCACACATACCAATTAAATGCCAGGTAATACATCAGGTTGTCCGCGCTACAAATAATCATGTACGACGCTATGTAGCCTAAAAGAATAGCGGCCAATTTCGAACCTAAGTCCGGAGGATGGACCATTCTCTTCCAAAATATCTTGAGCAGGCTTAAGAACATTATAACAAAGCTTAATAACCCAAAAATACCTGTTTCAAAAAGCAGCTCCAGGTAGACATTGTGCGCCCCTTCCGTTCCGACCGTTGAAAATTCGGCGGACATGGGCATAAAAGATGTCAGCCCATAACCCTGCAAAGGCCTTTGAAGGATCATGGGGATGCAGCTCTTCCACATCTCAAGGCGCCATTCATAGGAATTGAGACCATGATAGTCTGCATCCACAGCCGTGGATGAATCAAAGACATTGACCACCCTCTGGTGCACCGATGGTATGAGCATGGCCATCGGGGTGATGACCAACAAGATCAGGACAAACTTTCTGTCCCTTAACAAACCGTAAATAAAAAAACCGATAAAACAGGCGATCCAGGCGTTGCGGGTCTTGGTGGCAAAAAGTAAAACGAGCATATTGACCATCAACGCGATAATGAAAAAAGACATCAGGCGGCTGAATTTGAACAATTTGGACCGGGTCATATAAAAATAAAACGTCAAACCAAAAGCCAGAAAGTAAGCCAATATATTGGGGTGCCCAAAAGATCCCGCGATCCTTTGCCCGGAATCCGCGAAATGACGGCCGTGCCAGACCAAGAGATCAATGTTGCCCACCACCACCGGTATGACAAAGGAGAGGGCAATGATCTTGATCCAATAGTTGAAATCCTTTTGTGATTTAACAATCAAGAACGGGAGCATAAACATGGCAAAATAAGTGGCATTGTCGATCAAGGAACGAATGGCTGACCCTAAATAAGGTGAATGGCAAGCGGCTATAAACAAAAAGAATAAATAAAGGGCCCACCATTTAATGGCCGGATTGGCCTTGAAAGAATTTTGGTCATAGAGCCTGAATAAAAGCGCCAGGAAAATGACGGCCAGATTTAAACCGGCCCCGGCCCCGAACTCTACACTGCCCAAAGATATTTTTGTTTGTTCTAATAATAAATCCAGGGTTGGCCTTATCAAGAGTATCCCCGCCAGCATTTCCCGGGGCCTGACCAAAATAAACAAAAAAAACACCTCAATCAATGGAAGCATAAATAAAACAGCCTGCTTCTTATCAAAAATAGGGATAAGCGTTAATATCATTGTCCCAAGGACAATTGATACGATAAAGGTAAAGGAAAATTTACCGATGGACAAGCTCATCATACAAATCCTCAAATTTCCTGGCATTATCACGGATATCAAAATTTTGCGCGCAGGTCTTCTGGCCCCTGTTCCCAATGTCCTGGCGCAATTGCACATCCCGCAACAACTTTATAATAGCTTGGGCCCAACCTGCATCCTTAAAGGGGTCGAGCAAAACGCCATTTTGCCAGTTGTCAATAAATTCGCTGTTGCATCCCACATCCTGGGAGGCAACCACAGGCACACCCATACTCATCGCTTCCAGAATGGCAATGGAATGCAATTCTAAAAAGGAAGGCAATAAAAAAACATCCGCGCCTTTGAGCAGCTCCCGGATGTCCGCGTGATAACCAATCATCCTGATGTTCTTCTCCAAGCCCATTGTCTTGATGTCATCCACCATCTTTTGATATAGAGGACCGTCCCCTGCCATCAAGAACACGGCCTGCGGGAACGCACGTATGACCTCAGGCGCAATCCGCAGGATCAAATCCGCGTTTTTCTCCGGCGCCATGCGGATTGGCGTCAAAATGATCCATTCACCCTTATCTTCCCCGAATTTTCTAACCGGTGAACCACCCATGGGAATCCCATTCTGAAACTCCCTGATCTTATTTTCCGGATAAATCCCTTCTTTGATCAAAAATTCCTTGTTCTGCCGCGTCAAGACAACGACCCTATCGGAAACATTCTTAAAATGACGCACATATCTATATTGATTATTAAACCCCCTTCTCTGCGCGAAATCTTCCGGTTCCAAATAACGGAAATCATGGACATGCTCAACAATCCTGCATCCCGTCAATTTCGCCGCGGCCGCGCCCCACAGCTGCGCGCTGAAGGTATGGGTATGCACAATATCAATATGGTTTTGCCGTATATAAGCGGCCAGCCGCAAGACGATGCCCGCTGAAGCCAGACTTTTGACCTTGTGGTCCCTGTCTGCAAATTTAAAAAGCCTTACGCCTTCCTTTTTAAACTTCTCTTCCAATGCACCTCCGGAAGAATAAGCCGCGTGAAGTTCAAACCGGTCGCTATCCATGGCCTGGACTAAATTCAGCAAATTGACTTCAGCCCCACCGAGCCCCAAGGTCTTGATGATGTGCAATATCCTGATTTTACCTGGCATTAAGGCCTCATCTTGATGGTCCTGGCAGGATTACCGGCAGCGATGGCGTTGGCAGGAACATCCTTGGTAACAACGGCATTGGCCCCGATGATGGCGCCGTCCCCGATGGTGACGCCCTTAAGGACTGTGGCCTTGGCGCTTATCCAGACATTGTTGCCGATTTTGACCGGAGCGTTTTTGTATCCCTGCTCTTTGGTTAACTTCAATATGTTATCAAACCGGTGGTCATGGTCATAGATATGGACCGAATCCGCTATAATGCAATTGTCACCAATCTCAATTTTCTCAAAACAAACGATCTTGACATGCTTATTCAAATAATTCCCGGAGCCTATCGACAATAGGCCTTTGACTTCTATATCAAATCCATGGCTTAGAACGTTTAGCTCACCGATGCTGAATTTTCCTCCGGGGTGTATGATTATCTCTCCCCTTTGGCAATAGTTTCTTCCGGCTGCTTTAAAAGCCCGTCCTAACCGCAGGCGCCAAAAGCCATAGTTTAAATACCCCCCTATCCTTTGGATTTTATTCATAGTTTTCCCAGCATCAGAAGAACTGCCGCGGATAAGTTCTCTGTGAATGTCTCCCATCTGTTTGGTTTAAGACAACACAGCCATTCTATAAAATCTATAGCCAGGAGACCAACAATAGAATAGGCAAATATAAGCCTGCTTGTCCATAAATGGTTTTTATGTTTATTAAAGACATAATAATAATTCTTAAACTGCATCTTTTTTAAATCTTTCCAATGTGTCCGGCTGGATGTTGACATCTTATGCTCAAAAAGGGCATCCGGGATCGCGGCAAGCTTGGTGTGGCGTGAAATCCGGTAAGATAATTCCACGTCCTCCCTGAAGCTGTAGCCTGTGAAGAATTCATCAAAAAGATCTGCCTCCAGATATTGCCTTCGAAAATTCATGCTATAACCCGCAAATAATTCCACATATTCCATTTTTTCTATTTCCTCATGAAACAAAGGAAAGCCAAATCCCGAAGATGACATCTTTCCATTAAAAAGGTCTATTTGAAAAACCTTTAAAAGCCATTTTCTCAATGCCCATTTAAAACCTGAAGGCGGCTCAAGGACCTCTACATTACCGGTTATCCCTCCAATCTGGGGATATGTCTCAAAGCAGCGGCTGATGGCCTTAAAATAGTCCTTTTCCAGGATGACATCATCATCCGTAAAGCAAACAATGTCGCCCTGAGACACACGAAAACCCGCGTTTCTGGCCCTGGCTGACCCCTTTTCCTGACGGAAATGCCAGATAAAACTGATGCCGCGTGCCTTGTTTGCAACATCAAAATATTCTACAAGTTCTCTCGTCAGCATATTCTCGCTTTGATCGACAATAATGACCTCATGGGGCAACAGTTTCTGGGCAAGGATGGAATTTAAGGCTTCTTTAAGGTCCTCAGGACGGTTTAATGTGGGGATGATGACGCTGATTTTCATATGTCAATATTTCTCACCTAATAATTTCTTCTTTAATCCTCTTATTAAGTCATAACGCAAGTAATGCCAGACAAAATGGGCTGAAAACAAATGCTCAAACCGGACCCTGGAATTCTCCCTGTTGGTCAATTCAAGGTCCTGATAACTGCGCCCGACATAATAAAAATGGCAAATATCCCTGTTTAAGAAATAAAACCCTCGAGGGTCAAATTTATAGGCCCTGATCTGCCAATCATAATCAGCGGCAAATTTATACCGGCAATCAAATTTGCCAATGTTATCAAACAAGGACCTTTTGGCAAAAATGGCCTGGTGACAGATGGTATATTTTAAAAAATCATCGAGAGTTTTAACGATAAAAAACTCCTTTAAATAAGGTTTATAATAATCCGGGACATCTTCAGGCTTGACCTTGCCATAAACAAGCGTTCGGGAGCCATCTTCTTCAAAAGCCTTAACCACATCAGACAAGACCTTTTCATCACAAAAATGGTCATCCGCGTTCAAAAAATAAACAACATCTCCTGTGGCTGCTGTTACCCCCTTGTTCATCGCATCATAAATACCTTTGTCTTTCTCTGAAATGACCTTTTTTATCTTTGATGCAAATTGATCCACAATGGCCAAGGTCCTGTCCGTTGATGCGCCATCGATGATAATGTACTCAACATTTGGATACACCTGTCCGCAAACTGAACTGATCGTCTTTTCAATGGTCTTTTCAGCATTAAAACAAACCGTAATGACGGTAATCTTTAACATAACTTTGTCATCCTAAAACATTCCATACACGTCATCCTGAACGCAGTGAAGGATCTCTCAAAGAACAACCTGGGTCCCATATTTCACCATCGTCCCATTTATCAAAATCTCTACCTCATGCAATACATCTGCAACACTTATTTCCTTAATACATTTCGTCACATCATAGATACATTTCCAATTACA
>CAZKUL010000021.1:0-25424 GCA_964555945.1 uncultured Planctomycetales bacterium | reverse complement strand
GTTGCTATGGGAACGGGGACAGATGTGGCTATTGAAAGTGCTGGGGTAACTTTAGTCAAAGGCGAAATTAATGGGATTGTGAAAGCCCTGAAACTGAGCAGGGCCGTGATGTCGAATATTAGGCAAAATTTGTTCTTTGCTTTTATTTATAATGCTGTGGGGATTCCCATTGCGGCTGGTGTCTTATACCCATTTTGGGGCCTATTATTAAATCCGATGATTGCTGGTGGGGCAATGAGTTTTAGTTCAATATCAGTTATTGGGAACGCTTTAAGACTACGGGAGATTAAAATTTAATTATGGGTAAAGAAATCTATATTGCATTTTTATCCATCATAGGGATTTTTGCCTATCTTATTTTGCATTTTATATTAGGTTTCTCTATTGATTTGGCTAATTGGCCGTTGTGGATCACGCTTGGGTTTGGGGGAGTGCCGTTAGTTTGGGATTTATTAAAGAAAGTATTAAAGCGTCAATTTGGTTCTGACCTTCTGGCAGGTATTTCGATAGTAGCGTCGGTATTACTTGGTCAGTATGTGGCAGGTGCCTTGGTCGTGTTGATGCTTTCAGGTGGGGAGGCTTTAGAAAGTTTTGCTGTGCGACGTGCTTCATCCGTATTAGCGGCATTAGCAAAACGCATGCCGAATACGGCTCACCGTAAGCGTTCAAAAGATATTATTGATATTGCCATTGATCAGATCAATATTGGAGATGAGTTAGTCATTTTCCCACATGAGATATGTCCCGTTGATGGGGAAGTTATTGATGGGCATGGGGCAATGGATGAGTCGTACTTAACGGGTGAACCATTCATTATTTCAAAAGTAGCTGGATCACTAGTCCTTTCTGGTGCTATTAACGGTGAAGCTTCCCTGACAATACGTGCTACCAAAAGTGTCACCGATTCACGTTATGCCAAAATTATGGAAGTCATGCGTGCGGCTGAAGAAAAACGTCCTCAAATTCAACGATTGGGTAATCAATTGGGGGCTATTTATACGCCGTTAGCCTTAATATTGGCCTTAGGTTCCTGGGTGTTCAGTCATGACCCTATAAGATTTTTATCAGTTTTGGTCATTGCAACACCTTGTCCATTATTGATAGCAATCCCTGTGGTTGTTATTGGGTCAATTTCTTTAAGTGCTCGTCGGGGAATTATTATAAAGAACCCAGCTATCTTAGAGCGAATTGACTGTTGCAGAACGATTATTTTAGATAAGACAGGAACTTTGACCTATGGAAGGCCGATTGTTACTGATGTTAATTGCTTTAATGGTTTTGATAAAATCCAAGTGTTGAAATATGCGGCAAGTTTAGAACAGTATTCCAAACATCCATTAGCGCATTCAATAGTTGAAGCGGCTCAAAAAGCTGGCGCAGGTTTAATTGAAGTTAATCAAATTAATGAATCACCAGGGCAAGGATTGAGAGGTGTTGTTGATGGACATACCGTTGTAATCACCAGCCGAAGTAAATTGATAAAAGAAGGAAAAGAATTATGGTTCAAGGATATTAAACAAATGAGTGGTTTGGAATGTGTGTTTGTCATTGATGACCAGTTAGCGGCATATTTTCATTTTCATGATGAACCTCGAGTAGAAGGAAAGTCCTTTATTAAGCATCTTAATCCTCGGCATAATATCAATCGGGTGATGATAGTTTCTGGTGATCGGGAGAGTGAGGTCAAGTATTTGGCTGATAAAGTGGGTATTGATATGGTTTATGCTGGTAAAAGTCCTGAAGAAAAAATTGAGATTGTTCGTAAGGAAACATTACAGCGGCCGACTATTTATTTGGGGGATGGTATCAACGATGCCCCAGCATTAACGGCGGCCACCGTTGGGATTGCCTTTGGTCAAAATAGTGATATTACTTCGGAAGCGGCAGGAGCTGTAATTATGGATAGTTCATTGGCCAAGGTCGATGAATTGATGCACATTAGCCGACGGATGCGAGCGATTGCTTTACAAAGTGCAGTGGGTGGCATGGCATTATCAATTTTGGGCATGTTAATGGCTTCTGGGGGCTATTTAAACCCAGTAGCTGGTGCTATAGCCCAAGAAATTATTGATGTTATTGCAGTTCTCAATGCCTTACGTGCGGCTTTCCCTCCCAAAGAACTCACTGATTTTATATAAAAATTTGGTATGTTGATTGGAAGTATGATGTAGTTTGGTATAACATTCTAATTATTGTGAGGGGGTTTATTTCGTGACTTATTTTAATGAATATATAGTGCATGGTAACGGTTTGTTGTTTTTTCCTATGGCTGTTTTCTTGGGTGCTTTACACGGTTTGGAGCCTGGACATAGCAAAACCATGATGAGTGCGTTTATTATTGGCATTCGTGGCACTGTGGCCCAAGCTTTTCTTTTGGGCATATCAGCCACTATTTCACATACGGCGATTATTTGGGTTCTCGCTTTTGTAGGACTACATTATTCTTCGAGTTTGAACATGGAGACATTGGAACCTTATTTTCAGGTCATTTCGGGAGTTATTGTCATTGGGTTGGCATGTTGGATGTTTTATAAAACTCATCAGTCTCAAAATAAATCTCATAGCCATGCACATGGCGAAGGTGAAAGTCATCATCACCATCATCATGATGATGAACTATCGCTTAAAGAGGATATCGAATTTGGAAATGCTCATGAACGTGCTCACGCGTTAGAAGTGGAAAAGCAGTTAAAGAATAAAAATATAACGACTGGTCAAATTATTGTATTTGGCTTAACAGGTGGTTTGTTGCCGTGCCCATCGGCATTTGCAATATTATTGCTATGCTTACAGTTGAAAAAATTTGCTTTGGGTTTTGCTTTAGTGCTTGGTTTTAGTATTGGGTTGGCTATTACATTGGTCGCGGTTGGCATTATTGCATCTATCTCTATAAAACACGCAACGAAAAGATTTAAAAACTTTGGTAAGTTTTCCCATAAAGCTCCTTATGCAAGTTCTGTTATTCTAATATTCATCGGTTTATTTGTTACGATACAGGGTTTGCAGCATTTCAAATAATAATCAAATAATAATCAGGGAAAACGCCTGAGGTATTGAACTTTCTTGTAATTTATGTACAATATCGACCGTTAAAGACCAAGACGTAGGGCTAACTGAAGTCTACATTATGCGCGCATTCTATCTCAAGCGAATATCCATTCTTTTTCTCATCTGCGGCGCTCTATTCCTGTTTGGTAACAATTTCTTTAGTCTCACCGACCCCGATGAGGTTTTTTATTCGTTGACCGCGAAAGAAATGGCCGCTCGGAATGAATGGTTGACGCCTTTAATTTTTGGCCAGCCCCAATTCGAAAAACCTCCCTTGACCTATTGGTTGCTGGAAGTTGCTTTTAAGACCTGGGGAATATCACCCTTCACAGCGCGTTTTTTCCCGGCGGTTTTCGCGCTTCTAGGCGTTCTTGCCGTTTATTGTTTAGGATTGATGGGATTTAAAGATGAACGCAAGGCCTTTTTGTCAGCTCTCGTGCTGGCCACAGCGGCTTTTTATGCCGGCATGGGTAAAACTGTGTTTACGGACATGATCTTTACGGTCTTTATCCTGGGCGCGCTCTGCCTGTTTCTTCTGGGATACACCGATTGGCGCAGGCAAGGCATTGGATTTCTTGGATTTTATTTCTTTTGCGCGTTAGCGACATTGACCAAGAGCCCTCTGGGCTTTGTTATTCCTCAAGTTGCTGTTATTCTTTTTCTGCTTTATCAACGCCAAATTAATTTTTTGAAGAATTGGTGGGTGCCAGCAGGCGTTGCCTTGTATTTGATCATGGCTTTGCCATGGTACCTTTATATCTTCCGGCAATATGGCCATGCCTTTATCCAGGAATTCTTTTATAATGACCACTGGCGACGGTTCCTTTCCGCTGAACATCGGGGCAATGATCATTGGTTTTTTTATCCGATGACCATGATCGCTGGTCTATTCCCTTGGAGTTTATTCTTGCTTGCCGCATGGGTGGATTTATTTAAGCGGCTCAAAAGCTCGGTCACGGTCGTTGACTATTTATGTCTCAGTTGGATCGTGGCCGTACTACTGGTCTTTCAAATGGCCCATTCCAAGCTGGCCAGCTATATTCTGCCGTTATTTCCGGCCTTAGCATTGATGACAGGCAATTTCTTGGGGAATGGATTATCTCTCATCCAGCACCGCAAGAGAATGTTAAAATTATTGTGCGCAAGCTTTATTATGCTTGTAATGTTGGGTATTGCCCCCATGGCTGCCCACAAAGTGTTACACCATTATATTACTTCCCAGTCACCCATGTTTTTTTTATCGGGTTCTTTGATTGCTTTGGGCGGAGTGGGGATTACATTGGCCTTTCAAGAACGTTTTCAGTGGGCTTTGTATGTCTTGGCATTGAGCCTTTGTCCTATTTTCTTAACGGCTTTTATGATAAGCACAGACGTGGAAAAATTTGTGTCTTCCGCGGAAGCTTCGGAATATATCCCGCAGCGTTCCATGCAAGCCATGACAGTGTTGACATCGAAAGCCAATGCCCGAGGCATTCGCTTTTATACGGGACAGGATGTGGCTGTTGTCGATTTCTCAGGAAAGCCATTTTTTAGTCCTCACCCGATACCTATTTTGGATACGACTCCTAAAATATTAAGCTTCCTGGGAACGCAGCCATTGACGCTGGGTGTGATCCGTAAAACGGCATACCAGGATATTTTAAAGAATTGTGATAAGAGCTATCATGTGTCTTTACTGAGAATTATAGGCTATGACTATATTGTCAGGATCGATCCTTTGAAACATTAATGATTCAGGTCTCGCGGTTTGAGGCCTTTTAAGGAGAGTATGATTTTGCGGCTACTGCTACTCGTTTTCTTTTTTGCTGTCCCAGCGTGGGCCAATGATAATGGCGATGACCTTTTTAATTTTTCGAAGAAACAGGATGAAGCGTTGGTCGTCAAGGTGCGTGCCTCTGATTTAATTGTGCTGGAAGATGGACGGCATGTGAAGTTAATTGGGGTCCAATCCCTGGGGCCGCCACCGGCGAAAATCGCCCATTATGATGAAAAAGGTAAAGTCATTGAAGAACCGGAGGAACCCACCATTCCCTTAGAAGAGCAGGCCTTGACCTATGCCCAGGAACTGTTGGAAAATAAAAAAGTCAGGTTGGAATATGATATTGATGCCGGAGACACCACCGGCTATCTAAACGCTTATGTTTATCTGTCAGATGGCCGAATGGCCAATGCAGAACTTCTGCGTATGGGCTTTGTAAAGTTGCGTATCATCCCGCCTAATGTCAAGTATGAAGATAAGCTCCGTGCAGCCTATCAGGAGTCTAAGAAAGAAAAACGTGGTTTGGAAGGGTATTAAATGCCGGCCCCTTTGCGTTTTGAACAACAAATCTTAAAATTCATTAAAGACAATCAATTGATAAGCTCCAGGGGCTTGGTGCTTGTTGGCGTTTCCGGCGGTGCTGATTCGATGGCCCTCTTGCTGGCGTTGATCAGTCTGCGACACGATTTGGGTATAGCGCTGCACGTCCTGCATTATAATCATCAATTCCGACCCGCAGCCGCGCAAGATGAGCGCTTTGTGTGCCGATGGTGCCACAAACTGAATATCCCTTTGACGGTGGGGCGACGGATGGGGGGAAGGCTCAAACATCTCTCTGAGGATGAGGCAAGGCAATTGAGGTTTGGATTTTTGGTCAAGACGGTTCAGGAGCTGCATGCGCAATCTGTGGCCCTGGCGCACACCCGCAATGACCTGGCTGAAACCGTGTTGATGCGCCTGATGCGAGGCTCCGGTCTTTATGGCCTGCGCGCCATCTTGCCTAAGCGTACGATGGAGGGGGTTGTCTTTGTGCGTCCTTTAATGGGGATCGACCGTCGGGATGTTGAAGGATATTTAAAGGCCAAAAAAGTTCCTTTTTGCACGGACACGACCAACACCATGACCATCTACGAGCGTAATAAGGTCAGGCTCCGTCTTTTGCCTTTGTTAGCCAAGGAGTATAATCCGCAAATCGTCAAAGCCCTCTCAGACCTGGCAGCAACAGCAGGAGAAGATTATGAATTTCTCGCCCAGCATGCGCGCAAAGCCTTTGAAAATTCTGTGACGGTTTCAAAGAATAGAGTAAAATTAAATTTGAAGAATATTGGCCGTAAGCATCCTGCGATGTTACGTTTGATTTTCCGGCAAATGGTGGAAGCGTTAACAGGTAAGCCGGCCCTTCTTACCTTCGATCATATCCATGCGCTGGAGAATGCGGTGGGTCAAAGTATGAATGTTGTGGTGGAATTACCGCATCAACTAAAGGCTGTCAAAACTGCAAGATTCCTAGAATTGTATTATGCGTAAATGCATTGGTCTTTTATTTTTTGTCTTATGTTTGACCCAGGCGGCGTTGGCCCAGGATGCCACTCTTAACGGAAACATCAAGGAGTACTTTGATGATGGCAAAGTCAAGTCAGAGAAAGATTATCGCGCCGGTCAACTCAACGGTCCTTTCCGCGAGTATTATCCTAATGGTAATTTATTGAGTGTTGGTTCTTACAAAGAGGGCCAGCTTCAGGGCACCTACAAATCCTATTATGAGGATGGTTCTGAATATTTTGAGAAAAATTATTTGAATGGCCAGTTGCATGGTACATCCCGCGAATATTTTTCCAACGAAGTGCCTAAAAGTGTTGAGAATTATTACTTTGATACGCTTAACGGTTTTAATCAATACTATTTTCCCAACGGAAATCTAAAAATGGCCATGAATTTTAAAAAGGGAAAATTAAACGGGCTCAGCAGGGAATACAATAAAGAAGGTTCTTTAAAAAACGAGATCAATTACGATGACGACCATATTGACGGCGTCTCCAAGGAGTATGCCGCTGACGGCACGCTGCATGCTGTTTGGAACTATAAGATCGACCAGAAAGACGGCCCTTCCATGACCTTTTATAATAACGGTCAGGTGCAATGGGAAATGATTTTTAAGGATGGAAGCCTGGATGGGCCCAGCAAGAAATACAGTCCTGTAGGGAAGCTCGTGATAGATGCGGCCTACAAAAATAATCAGTTCCAAGGAATGGTCAAAGAGTTTCAGCCTAACGGTAACTTAAAAAGTGAATGCAATTATCTTTCCGGGAAGAAGGATGGCTTGTGCCGTCAATATCGGGACAATGGTAAGTTGTGGCTGGAATGGAATTATAAGAATGACTTAAAAGACGGTCTGGCTCATGAATATGCCCCGCAAGATTATTTGTGGATGACGGTCAATTTTAAGGACAATGTCAAGAATGGCGAGATGAAGGATCTTTACGATAATGGGGCGCTTAAGCAGCAATGGAATATTGAAAATGGTATGGAAGAGGGGCCTAGTAAATCTTACTACCGCTCCGGAGAATTGATGACCGAAGAAATTTATCACAATGGACAATTAAACGGTGTCGTTCATTTGTATAACAAAAATGGTAATCTGGCCTATATGGACACTTATCGGAATGGCTTAAGACTTTCCCGCCAGACTTTCCAAGTTCCTGCCAAGGTTCCATAGATAATTTCCAAACTTTACCAATTCTCTTTGAATGGCACTCCTTATGTATATATGTTACATTTGAGTATGCTAAAATATTCAAATTTAAGACAAGTTTTATGTCTTGGGCTTTCTATTGCCTTTTTGTTTGATATTTTGGGTCCTATCCCGATAGCTCAAGCGCAGGATTTTCGTCTGCAGGCACCCGGCATGATGGCCTATTTAAGTCCAGCTTTTAATCCACCCCTCCTCAAAGGCATCAAAGTCCATCCCGACAATCCCTTTAGATTTGATTTCATTCTTGATAAAGGCGATGAGAAAATGCGTCATCCTGAGCGCAGCGAAGGATCTCAACAAGTACAACTTAAAACCGAAGCCTCCAAACTCATCAAATATTTCCTAGTCTCTTTAACCATCCCTGAAAAAGATCTCTGGGTCAATCTCTCGCCGTATGAAAAGGACCGTATTATTCCAGCTTCCTTTGGCCAAACCGAGATGGGCCGGGATCTTCTGGCCGAAGATTACATGCTCAAACAGATCACGGCCAGTTTAATTTATCCTGAAGGGAAAACCGGTAAGAAATTTTGGAATCGCATTTATAAAGAAGCGGCCAAAAAGTTTGGAACAACGAATATTCCAGTGAACACTTTTAATAAGGTTTGGATTGTGCCAGAAACGGCGGTAGTTTATGAAAATCCCAAGGCTGGGACAGCGTATGTGGTGGAGAGTAAGTTGAAGGTGATGCTAGAACAAGATTATCTAGCACTATACAAAAACAATGTAGGGGTGGGTTCCAAACCCACCCAAGAACGTGCAGGTTATGAACCTGCCCCTACAGATTTCAATCAATTGGGCTCCACAATTATCCGCGCAAACCCTGCTACTTCAAAATTATCAGAGAAAAGCAGGGTTTCCTTGCTGGCTAAAAACATTCTGCAAGCAATCGTCATTCCCGAACTCACGAAGGAAGTCAATCAAGACGAAAACTTTGCCCAACTACGTCAAGTTTACAATTCACTGATATTGGCGACCTGGTACAAAAAGAAAATCAGAGACAGTATTTTAATGCAGGTGTATGCAGATAAAAATAAAGTTTCTGGTGTAGGTTATATAAATTCCCTCCCCCCTGTGGGGAGGGTTAGGGAGGGGGATGTGGAATCAATATACCAGCGCTATCTCCAAGCATTTAAAAAGGGGGCGTATAACTACATTAAAGAGGAAATTGATCCGCAGACCCAACAGAGCGTTTCTCGGAAGTATTTTTCCGGGGGGTTTTTAGGGGATATGGCAATGGAAACATTTAGTTCTAGAATCCCAAGTTCCGTTGACTTAAACAACCCAAATTTAATCGAAGTGACTTCTGATTTGGCGCTTTCCAGTTCACTGCCTGTTCGGTCGGGTGATGCAGCGATGAATGCCGCGCAGGCATATCATGCATTAACGGATTTCAGTCATGGGATTAGTTTATTGGCTTTCCTGGCCGTCGCTTTTTTTACGGCGCGATATTTATGGAAGGCACAATCTAGAGTGATCAACATGGAGCTGGATAAAAAAGAGACAACTATTGAAGAAATTATAAGAAACATCAATAAATCTCAGTATTTGAATTCCACTTGGGGTGCCATTGCGCACTACAGGGACGATGGTCCTGTCCTGGATTCTATCATCCGTCATTCAACCAATCAGTGGGCTGTCTGGATGGCCATGGACAGGCTTCAAGCCCATCCTAGGAGAAATAAAGTTATTTTAGAGCAATTAAAGGGCGCCACTATTAATGGCATTCCTAATTTTATAGCTGAATATGAACGATTAAATAAGAGTCTGGATAGCTTCCTTAATTTAGTGCGCGGTTCAAAAGCCAAATTACGAAGGAGTGGATTGAATAAATTATTGGAGGGAAGCACTGATAAGCGTCTCGATTTTACAGCTGAAAAATTTATTTATATTATAAATATGGCTTTATCGACAAAATATAAAGATTTATTATTTGAACCAATAGAGGGTCTTTTATCCCAATTCCAAGTCTTAAACCATCCCATGACCACGACTTTACAGACAAAGTCTGATTGGCTGGCCTATTCCATCGGAGGTTACCATAAGGATTTCGTCAAAAGAGCGAAGTTTCTATCCCAACTGACAGAGATGCCATGGGCCTCGGCCATCGTCTGGGCAGGTATTGGTTCGCATACGCGTTTTTTGTATACTCCCACTGATGAAGATGATATCAAAGCGGAGACTCATTTAATCAATGGTTTTATCGGTACATTTTATAATAAATATCAGGAGCTCGAAAGATTAAGGGCTATTGGAAACACCACAGAAGCAGAAGCTGTAGATAGAGACGTCAAGGCCTTTGCTGGGGCGTTGCTTAATGGTCTTTTGGTCCAGAGTGAGTATTACGTTGAGGAGTATGTAAAATTGATCAGCAAATCCGTAAAGCCCGGCAATCCTTCCTTCGAGGAGGTCATCAAAATAGCTTTAAATCAATTCCCTGTCAAAATGCCGCCATTTTTACATTATGTGGATGGATTGTACGGCAACGAAGTCGTTGATGACCTTGTGCATTACAATTCTCAGAATCACGAAAGACTGTCAGTCAGGGACATTTTGACCAATGATTCCCCTGAAGCGGATCATTATAGACATTTGGTAGAAGGGGCCAACAGAAGACACCCGTATGGCCTGGAACCCATCATCGTCACCGAAGGCAAATATGCCCTGCTTAGAAAACTATATTTAACTCCCGCCATGACCAGTGCCCCAGAGACTGGGTATGGAATAGGCGAGAATAAAGACATTGATACAGCGATGAGGGCTTCAGTTGTTAATCCTCAAGGAAGTTCTTCGCAGTCAGCTGAAAGAGGCGGTATTGATTTAACGGCCACAAAAGTAATTACCGGATTGCGCGGGAGCCAGGAGATCAGATTTCATATCGATCCTGCTCAGCTGGCAGCATTTCAAAATGCCCCTGGTTTTGTGCCGGTGATCATTTATATGCGGCCCATGAGGAACATTCGCGGGTTTTTGGGGATGAATGCCGCACCCAGGGTTGGGCATATTGCTTGATTTAATTTTTTCCTGTTATATAATAACAATTCACTTTGTAATGGCACATATCTGGAATTAACTTTATAAGAATTTTGGGAGGCATTTGATGGCACTACCTAATACGAATATACCGGCAAAAAAAGCGCCGCGCTCGGCCCGTAACCCCAATGGCAACATCTGGTTTTGGGTGATCATGGGAGCGCTTTTTTTACTCCTGATGGCTGTTCAGGACAAGTCGAACTTAAAGACGGTTCAGGAGATGAAGTATTCTGAATTTTATGCGCTTTTAAAGAACGACCCTCAAAAGATTAAAAGTATAGAGCTGACCGAAGGCCCGGACAATACGTTAAAAGTAGTGGAAACCAATGGCCTGGACTATAAGCTCAATATTCCCCAGCACGATGATGATTTGATTAAATTGATCCGGGACAATGTCAGCGATTTTAACGTTGTGCCTCCAGAATTATTTTGGAGTCAGTTGTTTTTTCAACTGATTCCCTTCCTGGGGATCTTTGCTCTCATCTGGTTTGTGTCCTATCGCGGATCACAAATGGGCAATAAGATTTTTGCGTTTGGCAAGTCGCGCGCCCAGGTGCAGGGCAGCGGCAAGATCACCTTCGCGGATGTGGCCGGAGTGGATGAAGCCAAGGAAGAACTGCAGGAAGTCATTGAATTTCTTAAGGACCCTAAGAAATTTGAACGCCTGGGCGGTAAGATCCCCAAAGGTGTTTTGCTCGTCGGGCCTCCGGGGACAGGAAAAACATTACTGGCCAAAGCCGTTGCCGGCGAGGCAGGGGTGCCGTTTTTCTCCTTAAGCGGATCGGATTTCGTTGAGATGTTTGTGGGGGTAGGCGCCTCCCGCGTCCGCGATCTCTTTGAGCAGGGCCGTAAAGCTGCCAAAGTTTCAGGCAAGGGCGGTATTATTTTTATCGATGAAATTGATGCCGTCGGACGTCAGCGTTTTGCCGGTATTGGCGGCGGGAACGATGAGCGCGAACAGACGCTTAACGCTCTTTTAGTTGAGATGGATGGTTTTAATACCGTCAGCGGTTTGATTTTGATCGCGGCGACCAATCGTCCTGACACTCTCGATCCCGCGCTGTTGCGTCCCGGGCGCTTTGACCGTCAAATTGTGGTCGGCCTGCCGGATATCAATGGCCGCGAAGGCATCTTGAAGGTGCATGTCAAGCATATCAAACTGGGTGAAGAGGTTAATTTACGCCGCATTGCCCAGATGACGGTTTATTTTTCCGGGGCTGATCTGGCCAATGTTTGTAACGAAGCGGCCTTGCTCGCGGCCCGCCGTAATAAGGAAAAGGTCGGCATGGATGAAATGCTCGCTGCTGTTGAGCGCGTGACGATGGGGCCGGAGAAGAAAAGTCATGTGACGTCAAAGAAGGAAAAGGAGATGACTGCCTATCATGAAGCAGGGCATGCTTTATTGTCCTTGCTCATTGATGAGGTGGACACCTTTACCAAGGTCTCGATCATTCCCCGCGGGATGGCAGGCGGCTATACCTTGACGCCTCCCAAGGAAGACAAGCATTACATGTCCAAGAATGAATTAAAGGGAATGATGGTGGTGCTGCTTGGCGGCATGGTCGGGGAGGAGATCTATATGAACGACACGACCACCGGTGTGTCCAATGATTTGCAAAAAGTCTCTCAAATTGCCCGCGGCATGGTTTGCCAGTATGGCATGAGTGATAAATTAGATAAATTGGCCTTTGGGAAACAAAACCATCAAATGTTCTTAGGTCGTGATCTTTTTGATGAAAAAGATTATAGCGAAGAAACAGCCCGTAAGATCGATGAGGAAATTCACAATCTCGTCCATGATTCCTACGAGAAGGCCAAGAAGCTTTTGGTGGACCATCGGGATAAAATGGACCTTCTGGCCAAACGCTTGATTGAAAAAGAAACAATAGACATTGAAGAAGCCAGGCTTCTGCTTATGATCCCAGAGCATAAGCTTAATCTGCATACGGACGCGCCTCAAAACACATGAGCAGAATTTGCTATGATCTGAGTGCCCGTGACACAATCCTGAATTTAGGGCACAGAACTCAGATCATGGGTATTGTTAATTGCACCCCAGACTCCTTTAGCGGGGACGGCCAGATCTCTCCCCGGCGAGGCGGCAAGGCCAATAGCCTTGCCTGTCTCCATGTTGCCCGCAAACTCATCCGTGACGGCGCGGACATCCTTGATATCGGCGGCGAATCCAGCCGTCCTGGAGCAAAGAGTATCAGTGTCCAGGAAGAGATCAAACGTGTCATTCCTGTGATCGATGTTTTGGCGCGCACCACCAAAATCCCTATTTCAGTTGATACCTCGAAATTAGACGTGGCCCGTTGCGCCCTGGATGCGGGAGCCTCTATCGTGAATGCCATAAGAGGCACTCAAATGAGCTCCGGTTTTTTGAAAATGGTCCGTGATTATAAGGCAGCCATCGTGATCATGCACATGCGGGGCACTCCCAGAACGATGCAAAAGTACGCCCATTATAAGGACCTGCTCCGTGAAGTCATTGAAGAATTACAAATAGCAGTTGAAAAATGTATGGCAATTGGTATAAAGAAAGACAGGATCATTGTTGATCCGGGTATAGGCTTTGCCAAAAACGGTGACCAAAATTTAATGCTTATCAATCGATTAAACCGCTTGAATATTTTAGATTGTCCCATTCTTCTGGGGACTTCACGTAAATCGTTTTTAGGGCAGATCCTCAATAAGGATGTGGGAGGGCGTTTGATGGGAACAGCGGCGACAGTAACTGCTGGTGTTGTGCGCGGGGCGCACTTAGTCCGCGTCCATGATGTGAAAACAATTAAGGAAACATTAACAATAACCGATGCCATTCTTAACGCACACAACTGATATTGTTATCATCACCGCTAAAGCCATGGTCGAAATGGCCATTTTGTGGGTGGTCTTCTACAGGATTTTATTGTTCTTTGAAGGCACGCGCGCTTTTCAGGTCCTCAGGGGCATTACCTACTTGATCATTGCCCTTTTGATCTCCCAGGTCCTGGGATTTGAAGTCCTCAACTGGCTGCTGCGGAATTTCTTTTCGATATGGATCATTGTCATTGTCGTTATTTTCCAACATGAGTTGCGTTCCGGTTTGGCTCGTTTGGGGCAACAGCATTTGTTTACGATTTCCTTAGGCGAGCCTGAGATCAAGGCCCTGGTTGATGAAATTGCGGACACCGTCTACCGGATGTCCAAGCGGAGAAATGGATGCCTCATTGCCATTGAACGTGAAATGAAACTGGATTTGTACGTCGAGAGCGGGGTTGTTATTGACGGCAAGGTCACATCGGCCCTCTTGCAGAGTATTTTTATGCCCGGGACGCCATTACATGACGGCGGGGTGGTCATCCGGGGAGAACGCGTGGCTGCAAGCTCATGTTTGTTCCCTTTGTCAGATAATCCCAGTGTGGGAAAAACAGTGGGCACGCGCCATCGGGCGGCCTTGGGGTTAAGCGAGCATACTGATGCTTTGGTTGTGTTGGTTTCAGAAGAGACTGGAGAGATAAGTATCGCTTTTGACGGACATTTTATAGCGGTCGAGAACGAGGAACATTTTATGCAGGTTGTAAACAAGATCCTGGTCCCAGCCAAGAAAAGTAAACATGAAAAATTGGTTTAGCTCAAATTTAGTCTTGAAATTAGTGGCCTTAGCCTTAGCCATCATAACCTGGTTTTATGTGAAGGGCATGCATGGTTAAATTAGGTGTAAATATTGATCACATTGCCACTATGCGGCAGGCCCGCGGGGAATTTGATCCTGATCCTGTGATGGCCGCTATTCTCTGCGAGCAAGCCGGTTGCCACAGCATAGTCGCGCACCTGCGCGAAGACAGAAGGCATATCCAAGATCGTGATATTGTGCTTTTGCGTAAGACGGTAAAAACACGATTTAACCTGGAAATGTCTTTAAATGCCGATATTGTGAACGTGGCCTTGGCGCTGAAACCTGACCAAGCGACCCTGGTGCCGGAGCGACGTCAGGAACTGACCACAGAAGGCGGGCTCGATGTGGCGCGCCAATTAAAACGCGTCAAGAAGGTGAGCCATGTTCTTTGGGATGCCGGGATTGATGTCAGTCTTTTTATCGCTCCGGATAAGAAGCAAATTGATGCGACGGCATCCATTGGGGTCAAGACCATAGAATTACATACCGGTTCCTATGCCCAGGCTTTTGCAGACCGCCTGGCGGTCAAAGAATTTGGCCAGCTTAAAGCGATGACACTCTATGCCCGGCAATTAGGCATGGTCGTCAACGCCGGCCACGGCCTGAATTATGAAAATACCTATGCCATTGCGCGTATCAAAGGCATGAATGAATTAAATATTGGCCACGCCATCATGAGCCGGGCCGTTTTCGTCGGACTAAAACAGGCTGTCCGTGAAATGAAGGCTATAATTGCAAGGTAATCAGATATCATGCTGTGCGCATTGAGATAGAGATGTAATATATTATGTATTCGGCACGGGATATTTTCGCCGTCTGCTTCGGTTTAGGATAAAAATTTTCTAAAGATTCTCTTTATTTGGAAAATTTTTATCCTAAAACCTCGCAGACCTTTGGCGAAAAATCCCTGAATGTGCCGAATACATAATATATTACATCTCTATCTCAAATCATAAGCTGATAGCGTCTGATTTTTGATGACATTCGTCTAAACAGACGTTGGGATGATTTTTGTAGCCAAAATGCGTGCTTTTCCTCCTGACTTGTCCAGGAATAAGTAAGTAGGAATTAGCATTTTGGCGGAAAAAATTATCCCAACGTTTGTTTAGTGTGCATAGTAAGAAAAGGTGAAAAAGAGCATGATAATAGGCACCGGTATAGATATTATAGAAATTGATCGCATCCAGAGGGCGGTGGAGCGGTGGGGGGAGGGGTTTCTTCGGCATGTGTTTACGGCGGCGGAGATTGAGCATGCTAAGAAATTTAAATTTCCTTATCCTCATTACGCCGGACGCTTCGCGGCCAAGGAAGCTATTTTCAAAGCCATGGGACGTCCGAATTTGTCCTGGCAGGATGTTACCATCAGCAATGATCCAAGCGGTAAACCTGTCTGTCATTACAATAACAGTGATTTTAAACATCGTTTACTGATCTCTATCTCACACAGTCGTGACTATGCTGTTGCCAGCGCCATTGTCGAGGCGTAATCCTCGCTCATCCAAAAAAGACTTTGGTCATTTGCTCATCATTGCTGGATCTCCATCGATGCTCGGCGCCGCGGCCTTGAGTTCCCTGGCAGCGTTGCGTACGGGCGCTGGCCTGGTGACGGCTGCCGTTCCCAGGGGTTTAAATCTCACCCTCCAGAAGAAAATAGCCAATACAATCATGACCATGCCTTTGGCCCAAAGCAGGGCAGGGGCATTCTCTTTAAAATCATTGACCCAGATTAGAAAAGTTTGGGAGAATTTTGATGCTTTGGCGATCGGTCCCGGGCTGGGGCGTGAGGCGGGCACTTCTCAATTGGCGCGTGAGATCATCCGGCATTGCCCTAAACCTTTGGTCATTGATGCCGATGCATTGTTTGCCCTTGCCGGAGATGTGGATATTCTACGCAGATCAGACGGATTGCGTATTTTAACGCCACATCCCGGAGAAATGGCGAGATTGACGTCCAAGTCCGTTCCAATGATTGAAGCCAGCAGGCAGAAAGTGGCCCGTGATTTTGCCTGTCACTATAATTGCATCCTATTGCTCAAAGGACACCGCACCGTGGTGGCTTCAAGGGAGGGAAAAATGTATATCAACCGAACAGGAAACGCCGGAATGGCCAAAGCAGGGAGCGGGGATGTCTTGACGGGAATGATTGCGGCACTCATTGCCCAAGGCATTGAGCCCTACAAAGCCGCTTGCTGTGGCGCCTATCTTCATGGACTGGCCGGTGATGCTGCGGCTAGAGACAAATCAAAGGTCGCTATGACAGCGGATGATATCATTGAAGAAATTTCTCCCGTATTGAAGCTCGAGTTGAGCAAGCAAGGCTAGGCCGTAAAGCCTAGACAATTTATGTCCTCAATTTCTTTGTCAGATATTATTCGTTCTGAAGGAACCTGGTCTTTAAAATTCTTTAAATTGGCTGATTATTTCCTGGGAACACTGCTTTGTTCCTTAGTGCCAGCCCAAAGAACGCTAGAGAGTGCCCCTGGTCCTGTAACACAGATACTCATCATCCGTCCAGGGGGTATAGGGGATGCGGTCTTCTTATTGCCCATTTTAAAGATCTTGAGAAGCCAGGGCATGGCCATTGATATTTTATGTGAGAAACGGAATGCCGGGGTGTTTGCTGCCCAAGGTTATCCTGCCTATCTTTACAACGAGATTGGGCAATTTGATTTTGTTTTAAAGAAGTCTTACGACGCGGTGATTGATACCGAGCAGTGGCATTATTTAAGTGCCTTGGTTGCGTACTTTGTCAAGGCCCGCTACAAAATTGGTTTTTCTACCAGGCCGTTGAGGTCAAAATTATTTAATAAGCGCGTTGTGTACAACGAGAACGGCTACGAACTTGAGAATTTTATCGGGTTATTTAATGATTTTCTGCCGGCGATAAACAGGCCGCCTGATATTAATCATTGTTTCGATGTCCCATTGTCTCTGAGCCAATGGGTAGAGCCGCAATTGCCACAGAAGAGCATCAGTCTTTTTTTGGGCGGGAGCATTGGGCTCAGGCGTTTCTCCCAAGCGCAGGTAAGGTTTTTCATTGAGGAAGCCTTGTCCAAGGATTATCATGTGGCGCTGCTGGGTGGCAAGGACGTTGAGGACACGGCTGTTAAGGTCAAGGAAGATTGGCCGGATGGCAGGATTTTAAATTTTGTAGGGCAGATCTCCTTGCTTCAAAGTGCAGCGATCATTCAACGGACTCAAAGATTTATAGGCCCAGATTCCGGGTTGATGCATTTGGCTTGCGCCGTCGGAACGCCTGTGACCGCCATATTTGGGCCCGGCAATCTTAATAAATGGAAACCCCAGGGCCGCCGGCACAAAGTCATCCGTCATCAAGTGGCTTGTGCGCCTTGCACAAGATTTGGCTATACCGTGACAACGTGCCAGAAAACTTATATTTGTGTTCGTGACATCCCGCTAGAAACCAGTATCTAAGTCAGGGCCAACGGCCCTTAAGGAACTAAATGGCTATTTGTGAGTTATGCGGTCAAGATGTTAATCATGTTTTACTCTTCCAAACCTTGTCCATGCAGACCAAGGAAGCTTTTCAGATCGGAGAATGTACTTTTTGCAGGGTCCGTAAGGTACTTAACCCTCCTCAAGATCTTTCTCCCTACTATGTCAATACGCACATGCGTAAATCCAATAATAAGCTCTACGTTTTTTTAAAGCAGTTATTGCTAAAAAGTGAGTTAAACCGGATATTAAAATTCGCCGGTCCTGATCAGGAATTCCTGGACATCGGGTGCGGAACAGGGGACTTTGTCAAAACGATCCATGACCAGGGGCGCAAGGTAAGGGCATCAGATTCAGCGCCGGATAAACCGGTCATGGCCAAGGACTTAAATGATATTGAGTATTATCAGTTTGACTATGCTGATTATTCCCTGCGTGGCCTAGACCGCATCAATCATGGCATTGTCATCTTAAGGCATGTGTTGGAACATGCCGCCTCGCCACGGACCTTTATAAAGAAATTGTTATCTTACGGAATCACAGGTTTTTATATTGTCGTACCCAATCATGGCAATTATGAGGACAAATTATTCGGCCAATACTATTTTCCCTGCAACCCTCCGTTGCATCTGTGGTTCTTTGAGAAGGAAACGCTGATACGCTTTTTAGAAAATGAAGGTCTGGAGATAGCTGAGAGCGGATTCTATACCATCCCGAATCTGGTTTGCAATTTATACCGGTATTTGTATTTAAAGAATTATCCCGTGTGGTTCTGTGAAATTTTCAACCCTCAAGGGATTGTGAGTGCCCTGAGCGGACCGCTGGATTTTCTAATGCCCAATAATGTCCTGTGGGTTTATGCGCGGGTGAAGAAATAATTTTAAGGAGCTTTGCGATGTTGGGACGTTTTGTCGATGATGTTGGGCAATTGCTCAAGACCAATCCCCGCTATTTTTGGGAGCGCTTTGTCTTAAATAAACCTAATCCGATTCATGCCTGGAAGGATGATACGTCCTTTCAAGGTCTTTATCAAAGTATTAAGAATTTCACTCTTGTTGATGAGGTGCGTTGCTATATTTTGTATCAGCTGGCGCTTCAATCGATTACTCTTGATGGGGACATTGCTGAGATCGGTGTCTATAGAGGGGGAATAGCGAAACTTTTAGCGCATATATTTCAAAAGACAAGTAAAACCCTGCATCTGTTTGATACATTTTTCGGCATGCCTCCGGTGGATCCCACGAACGATTGGATCAAGGAAGGATCTCTCAAAGGGGCATCCCTGGAAGAAATGAAAACTTATTTGAAGGATTTTCCAAATGCCCAGATGTACCCTGGTATTTTCCCAGTAACGGCCAAGCCTGTTGAAGACCTGCGTTTTAGTCTCGTCCATGTGGATGTGGATATTTATAAATCTGTCCAGGATTGCTGCCATTTCTTTTACCCGCGTATGGTAAAGGGTGCAGTAATGGTCTTTGATGATTACGGATTTTTATCATGCCCTGGGGCGCGTCGTGCGGTGGATGAGTTTTTTGCCGATAAACCGGAAAGAATTTGTTATCTGCCTACGGGACAAATCATTTTGATCAAACAGTAAGAAGCGCTGATTTTTAAAAATGATAGATGGCCACCGCGATAAACAAAAGCCATAGCAATACATCAATGCACAAAGGCGCGTCCTTAAGCAGAAGATCTCCCGGTTCCCCTCCGAGATTCCTCACATGGACTAAATACAGGTAGCGGAAAATACCAAAAATAACAAAGCCCAATGAATACACCATCCGGGCATTGCCTAAACGCGCCATCAGCTCAGGGGAAATGGAATAAAGACCGTAAAACATGATCGTCAAGGCCGCGGTGATCATGATGATTTGATCGAGCAGATAAAAATTGTAATCCAACAGGGAATGACGGTGTTCGGACGCCTTTTCCTTTAAGTCCTTTAATTCTGAGCGTCTTTTTGTAAAACCTAAGAATAAGGACAGGACAAAGACGCACATCTGCAGCCATTCGGATGGGAGGACGCCAACCGCAAGACTCCCGGCCCAAATTCTCAACTGAAATCCAAAGGCGATAAAGAATACATCCAGGATCACAATTTTCTTGGCCCATAGATTATAAACAAGATGGATGGCCATATAAAACAGGGCCACCGACCCCACACCCTCATTGACCCAGAAACTGCACGCAACCCCAATGGCCAAAAGCGGAATGGCCAAACACCATGCCTGGGTAGGCGTGATGGACCCGGCGCTTAAGGGGCGGTGTTTCTTTTTGGGATGCAGGCGGTCATGCCGGAAATCCAGCAGGTCGTTAAAAATATAGACCCCGCTCGCCAGGCAACAAAAAGCAAACAGGGTCATGAGAACGGCTTCAAATTTATCCCCTTCGAAAAGGCGGCTTGAGAAAACCAAAGGGAATATAATAAAAGCGTTCTTGACCCACTGATGGACCCGTAATAGTGCCAGAAATCTTTTCATGCGTATCTCCTGCCTATAATGTAACATATATTTCTAGCGTTCATATAAGGCCATGCCGGATTGGTTGTATTTTAACCTCCAATCACCCGTCTTTAAGAATTTATTAATCCTTGATTGGTACTTCTGATGATCAGCGTTGAACATCAGGTAGGGTTCATAGAAATCAACAAGGGCATAATGGACTGTGGGTGGCAGATGGAAGGGGTGTTCACCGGTAAAGTAGTTTGTGTTCATCCATACATTGTAAAGGGCGTAGACATCCTTGCGTTGCGAGAGATGACTTAGAAAAATGATGCTCGCCACCACGCCTGCGTCCGGAGGGATTTTGCGTATGAGAAATTCCCTGATAGTGGCCTTTTTGCTGTCGCAAAAGCTGAGGCTTCTTTGCATGGAGGGGAGATTGTCCATAAAACCCTGAGCTGTCCAAAGCAGTGACAATATAAGGAGCGCATGGTAAAACCAGGAAAGACAAATTTTCTTTAAGAAAGCAAAGCCATAAACAGCAGAAACGGCGCAAAAGGGCACCAGGGTTGCCGCGTAATGAAAAAAGAGGGTGTGCTGCATCGGACTGCCAGAAAGCAGATTTTGTAAGAAAATAGGAGTGGCTATCAGCAAGACAAAGGGGCTGCACAGAGTGCCAAAAATAAATCCCCCCAATGTGCCTTTCACAAAATTGAAATTCTCGAGCGTGGCCAGTTGCCTGGCAATGCTTAATGGGTGTAGGAACAAATTCTTTAGAATTTCACCCGGCGTATGGCCCAACCAACTAAACAGTCCCCAGTAGGCGCTCTGGTGCAGGGTCAGATGCTGCCGGACAAGCGGCATGATCACAAACATGTTCAACATAAAGAAAACCAATCCCAAACACATGGGGAGAAGTCCCCATTTGATCCGCCCGCCGGGTTTAAATATCAACCCATAAGCGCCCATCATCAATACAATCAAGGCCATGTTTTCTTTAACGAGCATCAGGACAAGCGCAGTCACTATAAAAGCTGTATAACGCCCCAAGTATTGGAGGTAGAACAGCAGGAAAATGAGGCCGAGGCACAAGCTCTCAAAATGGAATTCAAAGAGCAGCATGAAAATATTGGCAGGATGAAAAATGTAGATGATCAAAAGTCCCAGGGCCGTCATTGGGGTAGTTAATCGTTGAGCTAATTGATATAGAATATAAGCCCCCATGAAGAGGGAGAAGACTTCCAAATAAATCAACGTCAATGGATGGCGAAAAATAAAATAAAGGGGGGTAATCAAAAAAGCAATAAAGTGGGCGTGGTCAGCCAAAAAACTGGTGCCGAACAAGGAAGCTGTCGTTGTGCCATGGCAGAGAGACCACATGGCCTGGCTGTAGAGCGCAAAATCCCAGTCGTAGAAGCCAAAGCTGCAGTATTTAAAGGTAAGGACGCCACACCAAAAGAGGAAGCCAAGAAGACAAATCAATCGTGCTAACATTAAAGAATATGTTATCATGTCTTTTAGATAATAATATTCAAAAGTATAAGATTTTTGGTATATACTTTCAAATTGATGAAATTACCCCGTGCCCTTCAATCTAATTTTCTAGTTTACATTATTATCATTTTTGGTATTTATGATGTTTTTGAAGGGCTTTCCCATTTAACGTTAAATACCGCTGATGCCAGTACCTATCTCAATATCGCTGAAAACGTTGTTTCCCATAGGGGATTCGTTGTAAGTTTTAATCTCTACCAATTCTTTACGACCCATTATCATCCCATCTGGCCCTATATCCAGCCTGTCTTTCCGCTCCTGTGTGCCTTGGTGTTTATGGCTCATGGCGGGATAGTGCAGGTGATTCAAACAAACATTTTTATCCTTGGTTTAAATGCCGCCCTGATTTTTTATATCCTGCAAGTCTATATACCAAACCGTTTGAATATCCTTTTTTTGGTTTGGTTGATCTTCTCGCCGAATGTCTTCTACTCCTCAATGTTTGCCTGGACCGAGCAGTCCTATTTATTCTTGTATCTGATAAGTTTCATTATTTTCTTACGATGGTCTCATGTGACCAAGGCCATTTTTTGGATTGGCACTCTCAATGGGGTCCTTTTTTTAGCACGGGCAGCCCACGTGTATTGTCTGGTTCCCTATGCGCTGATGATTTTATGGGGAGAGGGAAGCGTGTCTCAACGGTTAAAAAGGGCGCTCCTTTTTACTGGAGGTTTTTTGCTGGTCGTGGGGGCGTATCAATGGATAAACTACACGGTCTATCATTCTTTTTATCCTGAGTATTTGAAGCCCGCTGTAGGCTATACTCAGGCCCGTATTTCGAGTTTATCCACTTATAGAGATGGTTATGCTGGTCTTTATGATCCTCTGGGTGAAAAATTCAGGTTCATTTACTTATATCGTCATCTGGTGGAATTCTTTAAATTTGTTTTTATTTTTTTTATACCTGTTGTGGCCTACTTGTGCCTTACCCGTAGAAAAAGGGAAGGGCATTATTTTCTTTTTAACTGCGTATCTCAAAGTATTTTTATTATCGGCGGCTATTCGCTCAGTTTAGGCTGGGAGGCGTCCACAGAGTTCTTACGCTATTCTCTTGTTCCTTTTATTTTAAGCGCTTTGGCAGGGTGGTTTTGTGTCCGAGAAGTGCTTCTTGCGGATGGCATCAAGTGGAAGGAGATAGGTGTGGCTGTCATGATAGGCCTTTTGGCCCTTATTACGGTGCATCATTTTTTTGAAAACCGTCGCTATTTTATGACACATCCCCGGAGTAAAGATATTTATTTCATCGAATTATACCAGGCCTACCGGTGGATCGATAAGAATTTGCCACCAGATGTTTTGGTGGCCTCGGATGAGGACCAGGAAGGATATTTTTTACACCGCCCGTATATTTCCATGCCGCCGGGTAAATCCTACAACTGTACGAATGTAGCGCTGTTTAATGCCCGTTACCAGCCAGATTATTATGTGCAGACCTGGCCCGCGGATGACAAATGCTTCTCATCGATTCCCCATTCCAAGGTCTTTTCCAACCCAGGCTTCACCGTTCTTAAGGTCAAAAAGAATTAACAAGCTTTACCAATGTCTCTCCGGTGCTTGGGCCAGTTTCTCCGTCTTGACGTGCAGCTTTTCCTGAACACGGCCAAAGCAAATGCCTAAGGCTTCATGAATCGCTGCTTGATGGGTATCCACGAGTCGTTGTTGAATCGCTTGCTTGGTGTCCATGTAGTGGATCAGGCCATTGCTGATGCCTGATACGGTCACTCCTGAAATTCCCTGGTTTAAAAGGATAAAAGCCCCGGCACCGACTTCCTTGCCAAAATTGACATCGTAGGAGCTGGAGTGCCCGCAACGCACTAAATGTCCCGGAGCAATGGAGCGGACCTCAGGAATTTCGTTGATGCCTTTGACATACATCCCGGTTTTTTTCATTAAATCCTGGATGGTGGCATCAGCTTTGAGGCGTTTGGTCAACTGCTGGCAGACATAATCCCCGGCACCCGCCAGGCGTTTGTGGCCAAAAGCATCCGCAGGGGCATCTTCATCCACAATATCAGCGCCTGAGGCGTTCTTGATGCCTTCAGCAACGACGATTAAATATGTTCCCGCACGAACATCAGAATTCATGATGCGCGCAAAATAGCGCTCCTTCATATGCGCGTAAAGAATATCAAAATCGCAGGGGATCTCCGGAATAATCACAGCATCGGCATCAGCCGCAATACCGCCACGGAATGCCGTGTGACCGACATAGCGGCCAAAGACTTCCAGGACCAAAATGCGCCGGTGGGTGTTGGCGGTGGTTTTGAGGTCTTCAATAAACGAAGCGATACGGTTGATGCTGGAATCCGCACCAACGGAGTAGGTTTGCAAGTCCATGTCCATGGTCTTGGGGGCATGGACGCATTTGATTCCATGTTCGGTAAGATCAACCAGAACGCTGCCGGAATCATCGCCACCGGAGATAATAAGGCCGTCGAGTTTAAATTTCTCCATGCCTTTTTTGATGCGTTGATATTTGTCAGCATCATCAATCTTTTTGATCTTGACCCGTGAATGCCCGGCCTCGGAGCCCGCGAGATTGGCGTCAATCCTGTCCAAGCGCGGGGGTGTCAATTCCGTGAGGGTATCGAAATCCACCAAATTATATAATCCCGCATAACCGCTGGGAATAATAAAACAGCTGGCCCCCTGGGACAGCGCCATGTAAGCCGCTCCCTTAATGACCCCATTAAGCCCGCCACAATCCCCCCCAGAAGTAATGATCCCAATCCGTTTCATTATGCGCTCCTAGAATTTTGCTAATTAAAACTCCCTATTCTTTGTAAATTTCCCCCTCTTTTTTATAAAGAGGGGATAGGGGAGTTCTCACGATGAGAAGATAAGTTACCACAAAAATCCACAGAAATCAATATCCACCATTTTTGATTATAGGGGGGGGCAACTCACTATTTGTCAATTCCCGCCCCCTGGTGGGGCGGGTTAGGGTGGGGGGTATAAAACTTCCAATGCGAACACTACCCCTATTAGCTTTAATTGTATTTATATGCTATCTTTTATTTAGCCATGAAAAAGGCACTTTCCATCCTCATTCTCCTGTGCTTTAGCATAACAAGCCTAACCGGCCCGAACCCAGTTCATGCCCAAGAGTTCCGTTTACCGGCACCAGGGGTCATGGTCCATTTAAGTCCACCTTTGGCCCCACCCATCCTCAAAGGAATCAAAGTCCATCCAGATAATCCTTTTCGTTTTGATTTTATTTTAGACGTAGGGGACGGTTCTAAACCGTCCCTTAATAGGCGGGTTATGAACCCGCCCCTACAAGAAGAATCCACCCGCCTCATCAAATACTTTCTCGCCAGCCTCACCATTCCTGAAAAAGACCTTTGGGTTAATCTCTCGCCTTACGAAAAAGACCGTATTATCCCCCATAGCTTCGGCCTCACCGAAATGGGCAGGGACCTTTTGGCAGAGGATTACATGCTTAAACAGATCACAGCGAGTTTGATTTACCCGGAAGGCGAAGTGGGAAAAAGATTTTGGAAAGAAATATACGCAGAAGCCGCCAAGAAATTTGGCACCACCAATATCCCGGTCAATACCTTTAACAAAGTCTGGATAGTGCCCGAGAAAGCAGTGGTCTATGAAAACGCTAAAGCAGGGGCTGCGTATGTGGTGGAATCAAAGCTAAAGGTCATGCTTGAACAGGATTATCTGGCAATGTCAAAGAATTCCCCCCGCCCTAACCCTCCCCACGAGGGGGAG
>CAZKUL010000020.1:0-26412 GCA_964555945.1 uncultured Planctomycetales bacterium | reverse complement strand
CAAAATCACTAACCGGATACCCCTCTGACACTCCATTGTGTGCCCCCATCCCAATACCTTCTTTGACTGGGTTAATGAATTCACGAGAAATGGCTCCACTTTTGATCTTATTGACGAACACATAACCAGTACCAGGTTCACCAGGCTCAACTTCGATGACAACTTTACCATATTTACCGCGGCCGCCGATTTGCTTAACCCATTCACCTATGATACCAGTGACTTTTTTAGTGATTGCTTCCTTATAAACAATTTCCGGACGGCCGATGTTGCAATCAAGATTATGTTCGCGCTTCAAGCGATCCACGATAATTTCCAATTGCAATTCACTCATCCCAGAGATGATCGTCGGAGATGCTATTTGGTTAAATTGAACACGCAATGAGGGGTCTTCATCTAAAAATTTATGTAAAACCATACCCATTTTATATTGGTCTGCCTTATTTTTAGGCTCAATAGCCAATGATATAATCGCTTCTGGGGGTTTCAAAATATACTCCTTTTGTATATAGAAACGCCCGACGCCAGTTCTTCAGCTACCCCTTGGATATCTCCTGATTTGACCAATTGATGTATTTTCATAGATAAAATGATCCTGTCACTTATCTTGAGTTTTTTCCCTGAGGTCTTTCTCTGCCGCCATGAGGGCGTTGGTCAGTTCGTCCATGGCACCGTTGAGGATGCTTTCCAGCTGGTGGCTGGTAAATCCGATGCGATGGTCGGTCACACGCCGGTCGGGAAAATTGTAGGTGCGGATCTTTTCACTGCGGTCGCCGGAGCCTACCTGGGACTTGCGCAGGGCTGATTCCTTTTGAAAAGCTTCCTGCTGCATGTGGTCCAAAATGCGGGCGCGTAAAATACGCATGGCTTTGGCACGGTTTTTAAGCTGAGAACGTTCATCCTGGCAGACGACAACCGTATTGGTCGGTAAATGGGTTATCCGCACCGCAGAATCTGTCGTATTAACACTTTGGCCACCGGGACCAGAAGAACGGTACACATCTATTTTTAAATCTTTGGGATTAATTTCCAGGTCGATTTCTTCAGGTTCAAATAAAATCGCCACGGTAACGGCTGAGGTATGAATGCGGCCGGAAGCTTCCGTTGTAGGGACACGCTGGACCCGATGGATGCCGCTTTCCCATTTAAGGCGCTTGGAGCATTCCTTGCCACTTAAAGAAAACACAACTTCCTTGACCCCTCCGGCCTCCGTGTCCACATAGGACATCAAATCAAGCTTCCAGCCTTTGAGGTCCGCATATTTGCTGTACATCCGGTAGAGATCTGCCGCAAAAAGGCTGGCCTCCAGACCACCGGTGCCTGCCCTGATTTCGATGATGATGTCCTTGTCGGGTTCGTTTTTGGAGGGATCAAAATAGTCTGTGAGTTGTTGGGCCAAATCCTGCAATTGAGGCTCTAAATCGCGAAGCTCGCTTTGGGCGAGCTCTTTGAATTCAGCGTCCCCTTTGGCCTTGACCATGTCCTGCAATTCACTTATCTGGCTTAGGGTTTTTTGGTACGAACGGAAGAGCTCCATAAGTCCTCCAAGACTGGAGAACTCTTTGGCTAATTTTCCGTATTGATTGGAGTCAGATAAAACCTTCTCGTCAGCTAGCAGAGATTCCAGCTCACGAAAACGCTCTTGGGCCTTGACCAATTTGGCTTCATCATTTGGTCTTAGCATAACGCTTGTTGAAGCGTTCAATACGACCCGCCGTATCAACGAGCTTCTTAGATCCTGTGAAGAAAGGATGGCATTGGGAACAAATCTCCACACGGACCAATTTCTTGGTCGCACGCGTATGGATCACATTCCCGCAAGCACAGGTGATGGTAGCTGCTTCGTAAGTGGGATGGATATTGGCTTTCATTGTTTATATCTCCTCGTTTCTATTATCTTTAACTATAGTGTCATCCTGAGCGCAGCGAAGGATCTCAATAGAATTAATTCTTTTAGAGATTCTTCGGCCAAAATGGCCTCAGAATGACAATAATTTTGAACCGATATATTACACTATTTATTCATATTTTGCAAGAAATCTGAATTGGTCTTAAATTTGGAGATTTTGTCGATCAAAAGCTCCATGGCCTCCGCGGAATTAAGGTCATTAAAAGCCTTACGCAATAGCCATGCGCGTTGAAGGTCGCCTTCAGGTACCAGTAATTCCTCATGACGGGTGTTGGAACGTTTAAGATCAATAGCTGGATAGATGCGGCGCTGAAATAGATTGCGATCCAGCTGGAGCTCCATGTTTCCAGTACCTTTGAACTCTTCAAAGATGACCTCATCCATGCGGCTGCCGGTATCGACCAGGGATGTAGCAATGATCGTTAAAGAACCGCCTTCTTCGATATTACGGGCCGCCCCAAAAAAACGTTTAGGCTTATGCAAGGCATTGGAATCCACACCACCGGATAGAATTTTACCGGAATGCGGGACCACCGTATTGTACGCACGGGCCAGACGGGTGATGCTGTCAAGCAAGATCACCACATCTCGTTTATGCTCAACCAGGCGTTTGGCCTTTTCAATGACCACTTCCGCAATCTGCACATGGCGCTCAGCCGGCTCGTCAAAAGTAGAAGCAATGACCTCACCCTTTACGGAACGTTGCATGTCAGTCACCTCTTCCGGGCGCTCATCGATCAAAAGGACTATTAAAATGACTTCGGGATGATTAGCCACAATGGCATTGGCCATTTTTTGCATCAGCACGGTCTTACCGCTGTATGGGGGGGCCACAATCAAGGCACGCTGCCCTTTCCCAATGGGTGTCAGTAAATTAATAATGCGGGTGGAGACCTCCGTTTGGGTCGTCTCCAAATTCAAACGCTCTTTAGGATAAAGCGGTGTTAAATTATCAAAGAATATCTTGTCCTTACATTTTTCGGGATTTTCAAAATTGACCGCTTCGACTTTCAGCAGGGCAAAATATTTCTCCCCTTCTTTAGGCGGACGGATCTGGCCGGAAACAGTGTCCCCGGTTTTAAGGTCAAAACGGCGGATTTGTGAGGGTGAAATATAAATATCGTCAGGACAAGGCAGGTAATTATATTTAGCGCTTCTGAGGAATCCAAAACCTTCGGAAAGAATTTCCAAGGTGCCTTCACCAAACATCAGGCCTTCCTTTTCAGCCTGGGCCTGCAGGATCTTAAACATCAAATCCTGTTTCTTGAGGGCTGACGCCCCCTGGATGTCCATCTCGCGGGCGAGCTTGGTAAGCTCAGCCATTTTCATGTCTTTGAGTTGCTCTATGTGAACCGTCTTGCCTTGCGGGTTGGCGGGTTTATAATCACCATTACCATTTTCTTTAAGATCGTCTTTTTCCTGTTTTGTTTCTGTCCTGCTCATTGAGTTCTCCTTAACCTGTTCAGGCGGGTTTGGAACCCGCCCCTACCTATGATTTCTTTGCATTAATCTATTAATAATCTCATCAACTTGTTTGCGCGTTTGCCCAAGGTCATGGCTGTTGTCGATGATAATATCAGCCATGTGACACTTCTCCTTGAGAGGCATTTGATTCTTGAGGCGACGGATAGCATCGCCCCGAGTAATCCCCAAACGCTTTTGGGCGCGTTCAATCTGCTGGACGCGCTTGGCCCTTACCACAATGTTTATATCAGTGATTTTGTTCCATCCGGATTCGAAAAGAAGTGGTACATCTAGAACGACAAAGGATCCATGTTTATATCGGGATATCAGACTTTTAACTACTTTGAGAGCCTCTGGATAAAGTATATCGGTGAGTTTCTTTAATTCACGTGGATTATTAAAAACAATTTTGGCCAGTTCAGAGCGGTCTATTGTAGAGACGCCATTAATGGCGTCTCTACTTTTAAGTATAGCACCTGGAAATATTTTTGCCACCTTTTTTACACATTTCTTATTTTGCCCCAATAAGTCGCGGGTAATGGCATCCGCATCAATGATCTTCGCACCCTTTTGGGCAAACATGGCGGCAACAGTTGATTTGCCTGTTCCCAAACTACCTGTGAGACCTAAGAGACGCATTTTTGAAAAACTTTCACATATTCCTTGGCGGACTTTTCCCAGGAGAAACGGTAGCGTAAGGCGTGTTGGAGCAAATCATCCATCTGGTTTTTGCGGCTGTAAACTTTTAAGGCCTCTTGGACCGCCATAATAAAAGCTTCCTTAGTATAATCCGTAAATACGAAGCCATTGCCTGTTTTATGGATGGGATCATACAGCCGGATGGTATCTGCCAGGCCCCCGGTTTTATGCACGATGGGAATGGCCCCATAGCGCAGGGCAATCATCTGTCCGAGGCCACAGGGCTCATACACGGAGGGCATTAAAAAGAAATCGGAAGCCGCATAAATCTTATGCGCAATGCGCTCATCGAATACTAAGAATTTTCCCACATGACGCGGATGGCGTTCAGCGGCGTGCTCAATCATGCGATGATATTTCTTATCTCCCACACCGGTAAAAATGATTTGCCCCCCCTGGTCCACAATGCCGTCAATGACCTCCATAATAATATCCAGGCCTTTTTGGATACATAATCTCCCTACAAAACCAAAAACCGGTACTTTGTCTTTTAAGGGCAAATCCAGGGCCGCCTGGACCACCAATTTATTATGTTGTTTCTGCTCGTTGACATTAGAAGGAACGAACGGGAAGTCCAAAAATGAGTCATCCTTGGGGTCCCAGGCTTCATAGTCCAAGCCGTTTAAAATGCCGTAAATATCCTGACTGCGATTGCGTAAAACGCCATCGAGTGCACAGCCCAATTCATATGTTTGTATTTCCTTGGCATATTGGGGGGAAACCGTGGTAACGACATCCGAAAAGATGATGCCGCCTTTGAGCATGTTGACCTGATCATAAAATTCAACCCCCTGGGTATGAAAGACATTGCCGTCAATGTCTAATCTCGCGTACTGATTCTTGGGGAATACGCCCTGATAAGCCAGATTATGAATGGTCAAGACCGATCGGGTGTTCTTAAAGAAGGGATCATGTTGATAATTGGTCTTTAACAAGATGGGGATAAGAGCCGTGTGCCAATCATGGCAATGGATGATGTCCGGCGCAAACTTTATGCTTTTTAAAACATTAAAGCTGGCGTGACAAAAAAACGCAAAGCGCTCCAAATTATCCTGATACTCCCCTCCGCCTTCCCCATACAATCCTTCCCTGCCAAAATAATAATTGTGTTCCACAAAACAAACGCGCACATTCTCCCCAATCCGTACAACCGGCGAGGGCGCATGGATATTGGAAGTTTTATACCGCGGCGTAATAATGACTACATCATGCCCTAACTTTTCCAAGGCCGGAGGCAGGGCCCCGCACACATCCGCCAACCCGCCGGTCTTAGCAAAAGGCACCACCTCTGAAGCACAAACTACGATTTTCATATTTTTTTCTGTCATTCCCGCGAAAGCGGGAATCCAAGGCAGCAATGACAGCGAGAGTGACAAAATTTCTAAATTCTTAAGAGTTTAAGAAATTATACTCTTTAAGGACGTAATTTTATTAGGACACATTTTAAGCCCATCATTATTAATCTTTTTCCAAAAATTATCCTTAATATCTTGGGTATTCTTAATACGGTTTTTGATAGCTTCCATATCTTCAGGTAAATCCTTTCTCAATACATCATAGGTTCTAGACAGGCTGCCGGGAATATGAGCAGATAGTTCATACTTCTCATTATTTAACTTTACTAGCTTTGAAATGCATTCTTGCAAGAAATTATCAAATTCATTATATAGACCCTCTACGGCATTACCTTCAGGTAAAACTAAAAGATAGAGCCTATCATCAATCTTGTATTTTTTAAAACCATCTTTTTGATCAACTAATTTTTGAGTATACCTTGAAAAATCACCAATCGCTCGATCAGAATCTACAATAAAATATACATTACTGGTTAAAATGTGCCCTATTTGTTCTAAAGCGTTGATATACTTAGTTATTTCTCCCACCCCTTCTAATCCTTTACCCACATTAATTCCATTATCTTTCCACGCTTTTATAGTTATCGGCTTCCTGTCCTCAATAAAAAACAAATCTTCATTCGAATTAGCGAGAAAATAAATATAAAAATTACTATCTCCCATATATTTCCCAATTGTCTTTATTTCTTCTTCAGACCATCCTGTTAAAGCTTTTCCTTTATCTAATTTATGATTATTCAATAGATTCCAATATACCCTTTCTTTACTCAATCTACTTGAGGCCAAAATCATTGGTGAGTGAGTAGAAATAACCATTTGTATATTATCTAACCAATCTGAATTTAATTGTTGTCCAAGTTTAAAAATTAAATCTGCATATAAAAATGATTCTGGCTCCTCCAACAACCACAAAGGATGATATTCTCCTTTATGGAGAGATCGGTCGCTATCTAACAAGTAGTGTGTTAAATATAAAACTAAAGATTGGGCACCTGTACCTTGCGCAGTAAGCTGAATTTCTGGCATTGCCTTTTGACCCTGAAAAGCAATATCCGATATAGCGATAATACTTGCTATATTCTTAGGTAAATTAATTTTTGCATTACTGCCTGGCCAAATATTTTGTAAACTTTGCGTTAAAGATCTTGAAAGATAAACATCTGCTTGTTTTTTTAAATCATCCCAGGCCTTTTTAAGCTCTTCTAAACTATCCGTTACCCGTCCTTTTCTTCCCCAATTTAAAAGCAATCTATCCTTTAGTTTCTCTTGAGCCCTTTTGAGCAACTCCTTTCCTTCTTGGGGATGCAAATACGTTATGCGAACACTTTTTATCAACTTCTTTAAATCATCCGGTAATTCTAAAGAGGGACTCTTTTTCCCGTTAATTTCATACTCAATGCTAATCTGTTTAGTAATGATGCGATATATAAAAATCTTTTTTATATGTAATTGGTTTCCATATTCTTTGATTAAACGTTGCTTAAATAATCTCGTTTGAACTTCTTCTAGATCAAAAGAAATCGAAATAGAACATTTATTGGCTCCTGGCCCCTTTGCCAAAAATTCTGTTTTATTTAGGAGAGCTTCATCAAGAAATATTTCGTCATCAAAAAAACATCTTAGAGCGAGCAAAACTGCTGTTTTACCGGCATTATTTGTCCCAATTAAATACGTTGCTTTTTGAAAATCAAAAGATATTCTTTCTCTAAAACACATAAAATTCTGTGCAGATAAGTTAGTTATTAATCCCATAAAATACCTTAGACTTTGATAAACATATGACAATAACAATATTTGAGAATTCGTACTTCTCGCTAAATAAAGTAAAGGACAAAATTCTATATCAATCTTTTAGACTGATGTTTATATCATTTTGTGTATAATGCTTTGTAATGTTCATGCTGAGTACAAATTTTATTCTCACGTTATGCCCGAGGAATTACTTTACAAAATCAACGAACAAATCTTTCCATTCTGGATTTATCTGTTCAATCAATTCAATCTTCCACAGCCTACGCCATTTCTTTAATTGTTTTTCTCTAGTAATTGCGCTGTTTACATCATCCGTTTGCTCAAAATACACCAATTGATAAACGCTATATTGCTTTGTAAATCCCTGTACCGAATGATTCCTATGTTCGTATACACGTTTAATTAAATTATTCGTTACTCCGATATAAAGCGTTCCATTTCTTTTGCTGGCTAAAATATAAACATAATATTTCATATTCTGGATTCCCGCTTTCGCGGGAATGACAAAACTTTATTATGCCAATCCGTAGAACTCTTAACCTCAAACTATTTCACCTTCTCCATCTCAAGCCAGTTGGGGCCGATTTTTACGGAGGTTTTCATGGGGACGGAGAGGTCCATGGCGCCTTCCATTTCTTGACGGACCAAGGAGACCATTGTCTTTACTTCATCTTGAGGCACGTCAAAAACAAGTTCATCGTGAACGGTCATGATCATCGTTGAGGCCAGTTTCTCTTTGGCTAACCGATGGCTGACCTTGACCATGGCAATCTTGATAATGTCCGCAGCCGTGCCTTGCATGGGCGCATTGATGGCTTGGCGCTCGGCGAACTGGCGTAATCCCAGATTACGATTATGGATGTCCGGCAAATAGCGTCTGCGGCCAAAATAAGTTGTCACATATCCTAAATCACGGGCTTTCTGGATTTCTCCATCAAGAAATTGGCGCACCTTGGGATAACGCAAGAAATATTTGTCTATAAAATCCTGGGCCTGGGCCATGGGGACATTTAAGTCCTTAGCCAAACCAAAAGCACTCATGCCATAAATGATACCGAAATTGATCCTCTTGGCCGCATAGCGCATCTTGTCATCCACCTTATTTTCCGGTACTTCAAACATCAATGACGCCGTGTAACGGTGAATATCTCCCTCGTCACGGCAGGCTTTTTTTAACTCTTCATCGTCTGCTAAAAGGGCCAAGATCCTCAACTCAATCTGGGAATAGTCCGCGGAAAGCAAAACATGTCCCTTGGCATAAGGCACAAAGGCCTTGCGGATAAGCTGCCCAAAATCAGTGCGTATCGGAATATTCTGTAAATTAGGATTGTTTGAACTCAGCCGCCCTGTTTCAGCACCCGCCTGATTAAACGTCGCATGCAAACGCTGGGTATGAGGATCGACCAAAAGAGGCAGCGCATCCAGATAGGTGGATTTTAATTTAGACATCTGCCGGTATTCCAGGATCAAGGCCGGCAAAGGATGCTGGGTCGCCAGTTTTGTTAACACCTCTTCATTCGTTGAGAATCCGGTCTTGATTTTTTTGACCGCCGGCAGCTTGAGGCGCTCAAAAAGGATCTCGCTTAATTGTTTAGGCGAATTGACGTTAAAGGGCGTTCCCGCGATTTTAAATAATGACTCTTCTAGTTTAGCGATTTTTATGTCGCATTCTTTGGATAAGCTCTTTAAAACATCCACATCCAGCCTCACACCCTTGGCTTCCATCTCAAAGAGCGCGTCAGACAATGGCATTTCCACCTCAAAAAAAAGAAATTCCAAATTTTGTTCTTTCAATAAGCGCCGTTGAATGCTGTAGAGTTCCCTCATCCCCTCATCGCTACCCCGCAGTGTCGGCAGATGATATTGCCCTTGCCCGCCGGATAGTAAATAATCAGCGAGATATATGTCAAAGATTCCCGCTTTCGCGGGAATGACAGGTGGTTGATCAGTCTCTTGGCTTACCAGCCCTGTTTTACGCATGGCTTTAAAGTCATAGACAATAAAAATGGGGTTGCCTTCACTTTTTACCTCGACCCAGGTTTTCAACTCTCCCATAGGATCTTCAAGGACAGCGTTTAATGGCGCATATTCCTGGGCAAATTTACGAAATTCCAATTCATTAAAAAGGGCATATAATTTTGCATGGTCAGGCTCAGGAAATACCAGGTCCTCTAAGACGACTTTGAGAGGTACATTGGCATCCAATGTAGCTAATTCCTTGCTTAAAAAAGCCTCTTTCTTTGAAGCCACTAATTTATCGCGCAGACCATCGGGTGTTATTTTATCCAGATGGGCATATATTCCCTCAATAGATTTGTATTCACTTAAAAGCTTGCAAGCCCCCTTCTCACCGATGCCCTTGACTCCCGGGATATTATCCGACGCATCGCCTGCCAGGGCGATATAATCCGTTATTTGCTGCGGCGTGACGCCAAATTTTTCAAGCACGTCCTTGGTCTCGATCACCTTTTCCTGGCGGGGACTATACAATTTAATATGTTCACCGACTAATTGGGCCATATCTTTATCATCCGTGGCCACGAAAACATCTGTATTTTTCTTGGCAAACCGTAACCCCAAGGCCGCCATCAGGTCATCCGCCTCATAGCCCTCCATCTCAAAGATCGGAAAACCATAGGCCCTCACAATCTCCCTGATCGTTTTGATCTGGACGACCAGGTCGTCCGGCATGGCCTGACGTTGTATTTTATATCCGGCAAATATTTTCTGACGATGGGTCTGTTTGCCGGCATCAAAACACACAGCCACATGGGTGGGCTTGCAGTCATTGAGTAATTTACGCAAAATATTGCAAAAGCCAAAAACGGCATTGGTCGGCTGGCCTTTGGAATTCTTGAGGGCCTTGACCGCATAAAAAGCCCTGTAACAAAGTCCATGAGCATCGATAAGGAACACGCGTTGGGACATAATAACCTGTTAGATGATTTCTTCTTCTTTTCCGGTAATGTTATCTTGACGCTGCAGTATCCCTAAGAGGCGCTCAACATCCTTGGTCGAATTAAATATCACGAATCCTACCAAATGATCGCCGTGGACGTAGATTTTCTTGTAGACATTTTGAGGGCCATCAAATTTTAAATACTCCCGGCCGCCTTCCGGCAGTTTGGTCCATCCGGCGTAGAACCCTTCCAGAACATCGAAACCAAATTTAACCGGTGCAAAAGGCATCATAGAGGGCTTGAAATTTTCTTCAATGACGATCTGGTCTTGGTCGGTCAAGGTGGGCTCGGAAAGCATGCGAATATCCGCCTTCACTTCATCAACAATAACCGTATCAGCAGCCAGGACCTTACCCGACTTAAGCTTGACGGCCTTAACATCCGTATCACCTAGAATTTCTTCAACAGCATTATCACTAAAGACGCGGATGCCCTTGCCCTCCAGTATTTGTTTGAGCAAAAGTCCTGATTCTTCATCAAATATATCCGCCAAAAGCCCCGGGCCATTGGACACCACGGTCACTTCCTTTTTAAGCTGGCTGATAGCACAGGCCATATTGAGTCCCTGGATTTTAGTAGCAAGGACTATCACGCTGTCGGCAAAGGGTAAATGCTTTTTTAAAGACTTGATCGAAGATAACCGCCAGCAATCAAAAACTCCTGTGCGCTGATGGCCTTTAATGGAAGGGAGGATCAAGTGCCCGGTGTCCACCAGGACCAGATTGTCATAATTAATTTGCTTCTTAGTCTCGGTGGTCAGGTGCCTGCGCTTGACGCTGATACGGATGAGGGATTCACTTGTTATCACCTCTGGATGATAGGAAGCCAAGAAAACTTCAGCCGTCTTAAACATCACATTTTCATGGGCATGCGGGGCCACCAAATGCGGCAGATAAGCGCGGTCATAGGGTAATACGCCCTCAGTCGTAAAAAGTGTGACCTCTTTACTTTTCTCGGAACTAATACTATTCTCAATAATGGGAAGTACGTCTAAAGAATTTCCAACAACGAGAGTTTTCATGATGAGGTCTGTAATTTGAAGGCCTTAACGGCATTGTTCATAAGCATGACAGCTGTCACCGGGCCAACACCTCCAGGAACGGATGTAATGAAGGAGGCTTTTTCTTGGGCAGTCACAAAATCAACATCGCCAACGAGCTTTCCTTCTACCTTATTGATACCAACATCAATCACGATAGCACCGGTCCTGATCCATTCGCCCTTGACAAAGCCCGGTTTACCCAGCGCCGCGATAACGACATCCGCGTCGTGCACGACAAAAGGCAGATCAACAGTTTTGGAATGGCAAATCGTGACCGTCATGTCTTCCCTGAGCAGCAATAGGGCCACAGGTTTGCCTACAATTTCAGAACGGCCGATCACCACCGCATGCTTGCCCTTCAAGCTCACACCTGAAGATTTGAGCAATTCCAATGCCGCCGCCGGCGTGCAGGGAAAAATCCCCTCTTCACCCATGAGCAGAAGCCCAAAGTTGGTCAAATTCATCCCTTCAATGTCTTTATAAGGAGCAATGGCATTAATAATGGTCTTGAAACTCATCTGAGACGGCAGGGGCTTGTTGACGATGATGCCATGGACATGGTCATAGCTGTTAAGTTCATGGATCAGATTCAAGACATCCTCTTGGGACGCATCAGCCTTAAAATTCTGCAGTTCATAATGGATACCCACACTTTGCGCCGTCTTCTGTTGGGAGGCGGCGTAGGAAAGGCTGGCCGGGTCATTGCCAACGATGATACTAAAGACACGCGGGGTTTCTTTAATGACATTACTCAAATTCTTTATTTCTTCACTCAACCGTTCTTTAAGCTGTGCTGCTAATAATTTACCGTCGAGGACAGTCGCGCTCATGAATTTATCCTCACCATGACTCTGGCGCCGTTAAAGGCTGAAAGCAATAGCTCAAGAGCCACTTCCACATCTGACAGCAGATAGGGATTGCCTTTTTGGACCAGATAAGGGGTTAACTGCAGGGCCTTGAAACAGAGTTTGCAAACTTCCTGGGGCACGGCCTTGGCCTCTTTGGCCGCCAGGCGTTGGGCTTTTTTATCCAGGGTGCGGGCCGCAGAGACCTTCAGATACGCTTCACTATCAAGGCTGGCCAATGCCAGTAGCCTGAAACGCATAGATTCACTTTTGGCCAGGATTTGATTGAAACGCTTATCAATAGCTTTTGAATTGGTCTTGCGGCCTATGGAATAATTGGTCACCATGGAAATCAACCCCACCCCCATAGCGGCTGCCAATGCCGCCGCCGAACCGCCGCCCGGCACAGGTTCCCGACGGGAAAGCTGGTCTAAATATTCTTGCAATGTCTTGTCTTTAAAACTGATTGTCATGGGGAAAAATAACTGCCTGGGAAACCTAATCAAGAAGCATTTTTATCTTAACGGAAAGATAAACCTATTTCAATTCAAAAAGCAAGAATTCGCAGTTATTTTTGCCGGAAAATTCCAGATGGGTCTCTTCTTCCACCACAGCGGCATCACCCGTTTCAAGGACCTGCTTATTAAGCGACATGTTACCGGTCACCATTTGCACCCAGATACCTTTTCCCTTCTTGGGCTCATAGGATAGATCATAGCCTTTCGAAAGCCGACCTCTGAAGACTTCTGCATCCTGGTGAATGGTTATGGGAAAGGCGAAAAGGCTGTTGTGTTGATCTACGGGCAATAAATTCTGTTCGTAAACGGGCTTGAGATTTTTGGTGTCAGGAGTTATCCAAATTTGTAACAGATGCACTTCCTCCTTGGCAGAGGCGTTAAATTCACTGTGAACAACACCTGTGCCGGCACTCATTTTTTGGATTTCTCCGGCCTTAATGATCCCCTCATGGCCCATGCTGTCTTTGTGTTTTACCTGGCCCGAAAGGACATAGGTAATGATCTCCATGTCACGATGGGGATGCGAACCAAATCCTTGGGAAGGCGCCACACGGTCCTCATTGATCACTCGAAGACTGCGAAACCCCATCCATTGCGGATCATAATAATCCGCAAAAGAAAATGAATGATAGCTATCGAGCCATCCATGCTGCACGTGTCCACGGTCTTGGGATTTACGAATAGTGATCATAGGCTTTTATGGCACACTTTTTTATTACAGGCCACTTAAAAAATGTTCAGCATCCAGGGCGGCCATGCAGCCTGTTCCGGCGGAAGTGACGGCCTGACGGTAAATTTTATCCTGCACATCTCCTGCGGCAAAGACACCCTGGACACTCGTTTTAGTGCTCCCAGGCTTTGTTTTAATATACCCTGTCTCATCAAGTTCCACTTGGCCTTCCAAAAAAGCGGTGTTAGGGATATGGCCTATGGCATAAAATAAACCACCTAGCTCTAAGGTCGTTTCAGCATTGGTCTGAACATTCTTAATTTGTAGAGCTGAAACGCTCTTATCACCTAAAACTTCCAGAGGGACGGTATTAAACAAAATCTCGATCTTAGGATTACTTTTGGCGCGCTCTTGCATGACCTTCGAGGCCCGCAACACATCTCGGCGCACTATCATCAGGACCTTGGAGGCAAACTTGGTCAGATAAGAGGCTTCCTCAACGGCCGAATCCCCCCCACCAATGACAGCCAACACTTTATTTCTAAAAAAAGGCAGAGCGCCGTCACACACCGCGCAGGCTGAAATGCCCTTCTGCCATAATTTCTCTTCCCCGGGAAGATGCATGCGTTTGGCCGTGGCCCCTGTCGCAATAATCAAAGCATTGGCCTGAAATTCCTCTCCCGCAGCCCAGACCTTAAAAGGTTTTTGGGACAGGTCCACTTTTTCAACAGTTTCCGTGACAATGCGGGCGCCATAATGCAAGGATTGGGCGCGCATTTTTTCCATCAGCAATGGACCTGAAATCTCCATAAAGCCAGGAAAATTCTCCACCTCCGTTGTTGTGGTCAACTGCCCTCCGGCCGCAACACCGGCGGCAAACATGCCTTCAAACATCAAAGGGTTTAGCCTGGCACGAGCGGCATAAATGGCAGCGGTGTGTCCGGCAGGACCGGAGCCGATGATTATTAAATTTTCCATGTGTATGTTATTATTCCCTCCCCCCTGTGGGGAGGGTTTAGGGAGGGGGGCATAGGCAAGATTTATCTGTTATAAACACCCCCACCTAACCTCCCCCATCAAGGGGGAGGAATTATCTTATTAAACCAAAAAACTATCCAAAATCTTGGATGGATCTTTTTTAACAGCTTTTGCTTCCAGGTTATGCAGGATATCATCGTAACGGGGTTTATTTTTATTCTGGAAAAACAACCCAAAATAGCGACGATCCGCTGCCCCCAACTGGAAGGCCTGAGCCAGATTGGTAGGATCATGTTCAATGACCTCTGATTTATCGGCCAAGCGGCGGTCCGGGTCAATACCATTGGGATGTTTTAAGAATGAAAACCAATTTGAATTCTTATGGTCAAAATTATTTGGATCAAAATGCGGGCAGCGCTGGGAAATATGCACAAAGGCAAATCCCGGATGGTCAAAGGCCGTCTTCATGGTGTTGGTCAAATGGTCCGGAATCCAGTCTGCGGTCGAAGCCACAAAGGATGCCCCCAAACCTAAGGCCACGGTAATGGGATTAAGCGGATTTAAAAACGTACCCTGAGGTTGCGTATTGGTCGGATGGTCACGACGGGTGGTCGGGGAAGTCTGGTTCTTGGTCAAGGCATAAACCTCATTATCGTACATCAAAAAGACGCATTTAAAATTCTTATTGATGCCATGGATCAAGTGATTGCCTCCGATACTTAACGTGTCCCCGTCTCCGGCATGGACAAATAAATTCAAATCCGGACGGGCCAGGGCGATCCCTAAGGCAATAGGAATCGGACGGCCATGGATCGAATGCACGCCATAGGTGTTAAAATAATTGGGCGCGCGGCCTGAACAGCCGATCCCGGACACGTTGACTGTCTGACTGGGTATCAGCTGGCGGTCGACGATAAAACGTTTGAGGCCCATGATGATCCCAAAATCCCCGCAACCTGCGCACCAACGGGGGTTTTCTGTATTCAACTCTTTTATTGTAACCGGCACTGGGGCCGGTTTAGATACTGTATCGGTCGTCATTTGAGGACCTCCTGAATTTTATGCATGATAATGCGAGGACGCACCGGACGGCCTGTCGCTTCGGCCATCAGCGGATGAATGTCCTTTAAGGTTTCTGATCTTAATAATAAGGCCAAAGGCGAAGGTTTAAGCATATCGCCGTAAGCCACTTCCACGGTCATTACTTTCTTATATTTGGCAAAAATATCCTTGAGCATCAAAGGCAAAGGATACACGATGCGAAAATGCATCCCTGAGGCCGGCACATTGTTCTTTTCGCAGAGGGTGATGGCCTCTTCAATGGCCCCGCGGGTGGACCCCCAGCCCACGATCAAAATCTCATTGCCATCTTTGCCAAACATTTCCGGTGCTGTCAACGCGCGGCGCACGTGATGGATTTTCTCATTGCGCACCATGTGGGAGCGCTGATGATGGTCTGAGAAGTAGTTGACCTTGCCGTTCTCATCGGTATTAAGCCCCGTGATGCGGCGCATCCCGCCTTCCGTGCCAGGTGCGGTTTGCTGGGTGCGGACCATTTGGATGGGCTCTGTCAGGCGTTTCATATGGAAACGGTCAAAAACAAAATCCGGGATCTCATCCACATTTTTCATCTGGGCCAATGGAAACTTAGCCACGACCTTATAACTATTGGCCGTCTGAAAATCGCTTAATATAAATACCGGCACGCGCAATTTCTCCGTCAAGTAACGGGCTAAATGGGGCGCATAGAAACAGTCAATGACGTTCGACACACTGATAATGATCTTGGTGTAATCACCATGGGAACCGCACAAGGCCGCCAAAAGGTCTGATTGCTCTGTTTTGGTAGGCATCCCCGTCGATGGTCCAGAGCGCTGGACGTCGATTAAGATCAATGGGATTTCAGCCGCCGTGGCAAAACCGATGAACTCTTGTTTGAGTGACAGGCCTGGCCCTGAAGTGGCCGTGACCGCGGGTTGGCCGGCATAATAAGAGCCAACAGCGGTACCGATGGCTGCAATCTCATCCTCAGCCTGGTGCACAAGGCCGCCATAAGCGGGAAAATTCTTGGCCAGGGTATGCATGATCGAAGACGCCGGTGTAATGGGATAACCGGAATATAATTTGATCCCAGCGTCAATCAGCCCCATGCTCATGGAGGTATTGCCGTCGATAAGGATCTGCGCCCCTTCACGTTTATGCGTCTTGACATCAATACGGAAAAAGACCTTTTCTTTGGCCAACTGGTAACCGTTATGGTAAAGCTTAATGTTCTTGGCCATGATATCTTCTTTGAGCTTCTTACCGAAGGTCTTGATGATCTCCGTTTGGACCATCTCTTCATCCATATTGTAGATGTAAGAAAGCATCCCTAAATAATGCAAATTCTGCCCCTTGCCGCCGAGCTCCTTAACAATGGTCTGGGATTCGGCATCCACATTAAATGGAATGACACTCAAGCCTAATTTTGTGCAGCGCTTAAGTACCATTTCATAGGAATCGGGATTAGCTTCCTGGTCTCCCATATCCAGCAGAATTTTGCATGCTGGATTAAATTCATTATCATCCAGGCGGCGATCCAGCACGATCTCATGGGCCGCTAAAATCAAGTCCGTGTCATTGCCGATATTGGTCACATCAAAGTCGGCCAAACGGATAATGACACCTGAAAGGGCCGGACGGCTGCGGGCCGGCGGAGAGATTTCCGCAGGGATCATAGGCTCTACATACACATATTGGCCCATGGCGACAAAAGCTCCCAGCAGGATATCTCCCGCTTTCTGGGCACCGGTTCCGGCATCCATGAGCAATTCAAATCTGGTGACTGGACGTTGTTCGAGTGACATAAGTACCTCTTTATCTATGAAAGTAATGGAGTTAGAGAAAAATAACAGATTCTTATTAATATAGCACTGTGCAAAGCTTTAGCAAGGAAAAAGCGATAAATACCGTGAATACCGTGAATGTTTAGCTATCTATGTCATTCCGGCGAAAGCCGGAATCTACTTCTATAGTTTAAAGACTCCGGCTTGCGCCGGGGTGACATGTACCACTAAACATCTAAATGCCTCAGGACTTATGAATCGCAGGACGTAATTCTTTGAGACTTTTAAGTAAAGCTTTGGAGCCTTCACTGACAGAATCTTGTTGCGGCACTTCCTCATGCAGGAGTTTATCCAGGTCAATTTCGGACTTTATGGTAAAGCCTGCATCCTTTATCATACGCAAGGTGCGGGTATTCGAGCTGCCTTTGGCATTGAGATAGCCTTGCAAAAATAGGGAATTGGCCGGGTACAGGGCCATGACTTCCATGGAACGCAAGTGCAGTTCCCGTCCGGCGGCAATCCTGATTTCTGAGGTAGGATTCAAGAACCTAAATAGACATAAAACTCTTAAGATGAAATCTGGCGTCAATATTGACTCTTGGCCCGAGAGCACATTGCCTTCAATCGGCACCAACAAATTGACCGGAATGGACTCTGCCTTCAACGCCCGCAGGCGGTGGGCCACCTCGATGATATCACTATGCTCTTCTCCCATTCCCACGATCATCCCGGAACACACCTTAAGCCCGGCGTCTTTAGCGGCCAGCAGCGTGTTCAATCGATCAGCAAAGGTATGGGTCGTGCAAATATGGGGATAATGGGCCTCAGAAGTATTTAAATTGTGGTTCAAGCGATCCAATCCTGCTTGTTTTAATTCAACAGCCCCCTGGTTTGTAACGAACCCCGTGGAGACACAAATTTCTTTATCAGGGAATTCGGTTTTGATTTGGGCTAAAACGCGCTTGAGACGGTCAATGCGGCTTTGAGACGCCTGGCGTCCGGCAAAGACCATGCAATAACAAGAGGCGCCTTTACTATAAGCCGTACGGGCTTCCTGCAGCATTTCCTCGTCAGATTTGATGCCATACTCTTCAATATCAGCCTTGGAAGATTTAGCCTGAGCACAATAATGGCAATCTTCGGGACAATGGCCGTTTTGCGCATTGTTCAAAATGTGTACCCGGACTTCTCGCCCAAAATAATGCTTGCGCACCTGAAAAGCAGCATCCAGGAGCGGCAAAATCTCAAGAGAGCTGTCAGACAAAATCCGTCCGCAACTGGCATTGTCCAATTCTTGGCCCTCCAGACTTTGACGGGCCAATTCTGTATAAAATAATCGATCCATAACTCTTGATTCTACGTGTCATTCCCGCAAAAGCGGGTCCTCATACCGGACACTCGCAGGTGCTCGGAATTTTTTAAGAATTAATATCACAGAAATACAGTTGATTGTCAACAGTTCTGTTACGTCTGGTTGACAATTAAAAAATTTCCGACTTCATTATTTAGGATGTGGAACAATGGACAGGATAGAAATCATTCGAGCTTCGTGACCATAAAAGAAAAAAATGCGGTAGGCTCCTGGTGTATTATTTTCGGCGTAGGCTTCCCAAATCTTTTCTCCATGAGGCCCGGACATTGAGGTGAAATGATGGATATTAAGGCCGGGATGACGCGGGTTTTGTTGTAGATATTGAAGGGCTTTCTTGACTGCCTTATATCGTTTTTCAAGCGCGGGATTATATTTAAGGGATTTAAGCTGGTTTTCCGCGTCAGGCAAAAAATGGAGACGAAAAATCATAACTTTTCCAAGAACCCGTTTAAATCCTCAACAATCTTGCCCTTGCCCGTCGTAGCTTCTTGTAGACCTTTGCGCAGACTGGCAAAAACCTTGGGGTTTTCATAAACCCAGGCTTCTCGCGCTGGAATTGAAACTTCGGGACGCAATAAAATGTCGCCATTTTTATTTTGATAAACCTGGAAAGATTTTATCGGCTGTACTGTTTTGTCAAACCAGACCGCCCCAAGCGTGATTCTCTTTTTTGAATCCAGAGACCTGCTGTCTAAAGCTATAAAATCTTCATTAACATGGATCATCTTTGTGTCAGCTTTTTTCATTGAAATAAGACCTCCCTTTAATCAAAGCATACCATGCGTGGGAATATTGTCAAGTGGGAAATCCCACATTTCCGCTTTTAAAAGGCAGAGCCGTGACCTAGATCCGGATCCAAAAAACCCCTCAAGTCCGTGAGCGGTTCCATATTGATGATGACAGGCGTAAAGCCGGGGGCGTTTTCGAACTGGGCAAGTTGGGCGGGGTCCATGTGGAATTTAATGCCTTGACCATTGTTTTGGGCAGTCAATACTTTGTCAGAGGTTAGATCAATACCGCCGCGTGTGGTCCCACTGACAGAAGCTCGATCAACACGGATATTATTACGTAGATTATTCCAAAAAGTCTCTGTCAATGGTTCTGCAACAATAGGCGGCATCGCGTCTGAAACCCCAGACACGAAACCAATGAATTGCGACCGCAATTCACCGCCAAACGCATCAAAAAACCTTTTAAATGATGCCCAACCACCAAGCCCCCTTACTGTGGTCTTAAAGCCTTTAAAACTTTTTAAAACCGCATCTATAGCCAAAAATAATATTCGATCAGTGTCTGTGCTCGAGAGTGGCAACTCCTTTCTATCTATTTTTGGATCCAGTTCATAATCTGAAATCCCGTTTCGATCAACTCGCACATATACCCTCAGTAATATTTTGTCATCATTATTCTTAATTTCTATACTAAATCGATTTGCTTCTAATGGGTCTAGCTCTATCCCAAAATGAAACTTTGCAAGTCGTGGATAATCCAGCGCAACGGTCTCTAAAGTTTGTTGCATCGCATTTCTTGCTTCCGGAGTTATCATCGCCCTACTGGCCTGACTTCCTGCATGTGCGCCGTGAACTAACACCCTGCTAGGGACATTACTTCGCAAAGCATCCCAAAATGCTGGTGAAAGATCATCTGACACAAAATAGGTCGTTCTGGTTCCTGATACGTCTGTCTTTTCCTTTCTGAGATGGCCGCCAAATGCTTCAATGAATTCTTGGAATGATTCAAACCTGCCGCCTCTATCTACAGTCCTAAAGCGTTCAAAATCCCTCCGAATCCCTTTTATTGATAAGAATAACAATCGATAGAGATCTTTTGGAGCAATCCCCAACCCATTTAGTAACCATGTTATAAGATGAAAATCCGAAATGCCATTTTTAGCGATTTCTACATCAGCTGCAAATAGCGTCTCCCCATTTTGTCTTTCAATTTTAATAGCCACTTGGCTTTCATGCTCTCCGGGGATCGCTTCAAAATTAAAATTTGCCAACTGTGGATAATCTCTAGCAACCACCGCCTTTAAATTTACTTTAATCATGTCCCTTTCATGCGGAATTACCATCACCCTATCAGCTTCGATAGCCACTTGAGCAGGGCTGGCAGAAGCTTTTTCAATAGCAAAATCATTGTCTATCCCAAACATTGCCGCATCTATTACTCGTTGATCTTTATATGCCAACCTGATTGTGGGACTCATAATATGCTTAGACTCTATAAGAAAAGCTTGTCTATTTGTAACATATGATAAACTTTTCCCAAAATTATCTTTATCTTCAGCTTCCCATTCATAAATGTTAGAAATGTATATTGTGTCTGTTACGATTCCATTTTGCTTTATCCATTGTCCGATTCGTTTAAACATCTCCACATTATACAAACTACTCCGAAAATACTTTACCCTGCCCTCACGAAACATATTTCTAATATAGGCAAAACTGTCATCACTAGATAACCATCCCTCTCTAAATGTTAGTTGATTTTCAATTTCATGTATTTGTCTTCTAAGTACATCCCCTCCCTTCTCTTTGTAAAAATCGAATTCCACATGTTTCAAACCCTCTGTAAGTTTTTCCACAAAAACTCTTCTATCAGTTGTATCAACCAAAATTTGATCAATCATCTGATAAACTTCAATTATTCTAGGATCAATGTCCATCAAAATCCCAAACTTTGATTTTCTTAGAGCCATAATATCCAAATTAAGTAATCCTGCAAAACCTATATGAAGAGAGCTTTGACCTCTTCCTAACATTGGAATGCGATTTAACAGCCACAACATAGGTTGGGGTTCTTCATTAGATGTTATAAATGGAGTTCGAAGTCTAATAAAATATGCTCCTCCCATTTGTTGCAATCGATGGAAAGATTCTAATTGTTCTTGAAAATCAACCCTCTTGATTCTTGATAAACGAATGTTGGGACGCACAATTCTATTGAACTCAGAAAGATTAACAAAATCAACAAAAGAACCCTGATAATGCATTGGATCGTACCTGGCAATTATTCGATCATCTTTAAATTCCAGGTACCCGTTTAACAAAAGTTCATAAATTTCTCTACGACTGGCAAATATTGAACCTTTCTCAACAGGAAAGAATTCAATTTGTTGAGAAACTCTGTTTTCAAATTCGTCAGCTATTTCTTTACGAATTCTAGATAAATAAATCTGATACTCATCAATACTTTGAATTCTTTTCTCTACAGGAATTCCTTCTTGATTAGGGTTAATTTCTGCATTACCCTTGTTATCCATTAGAAATCAGGCCTTTTTATCCCGGATAAATTCATAAGGCAAAATACCACGTTCTCGCGTGCGCATTCCCTTCATAAAAATAAAACTTTCATCCACATCAGAAGGAATTTCAACTCTCATTGCTGCATTACCAGCCTGCCTTTCATCACTTGTTTTTCCCAAAAAAACAATTTTATTATTTATCTTCATTGCTTGATTTACCACTACTGTCAGTTTTTCTGATTGGATTGAGTCTGACGGTGAGACAGCAGCTAAATTTGTCGTAATACTTGAAGCTTGAGCCATATCAGGAGCATCAAAAGCAGTCCCTCCGGAGAAATATTTCCTAGGAATAATTTGTTGGGTCAGTATATCTTCGTCTTCTTTGATGTAATTATAGACGCCCTTTTTGAAGCCTTGGAGGTAGCGTTGGTAGATTTGTTCGACGTCAGACCCCCTCCCTGGCCCTCCCCACAAGGGGGAGGGAAAAAGCCCGCTAATTTTATTTTTATCCGCATACACTCGTTCCAAAATACTGTCTTTGATCTTTTTCTTGTACCAATAAGCGAGGATGAGAGAATTGTAGACTTGTCTGAGTTGGGCGAAGTTTTTGCCTTCGTTGACTTCTTTAGTGAGTTCGGGGATGACGATTTCGCGGACAATTTGAGAACCTAAGGCGTTGATTCCCTCCCCCTGGTGGGGAGGGTTAGGGCGGGGGGCAATTATGTTTACATCCCCTCCCCTTACCCCTCCCACAAGGGGAGGGGAATTCTTTGATAATGCCAAGTAGTCCTGCTCCAGCATGACTTTGAGTTTGCTTGTCACGATGTAGGCGGTGCCGGCTTTTGTATTTTCGTAGACAACGGCTTTTTCGGGAACGATCCAGACTTTGTTGAAGGTGTTGACGGGTATGTTGGTGGTGCCGAATTTTTTGGCGGCTTCTTCGTAAATGCGTTTCCAGAATTTCTTGCCAGTTTCTCCCTCAGGATAAATGAGGCTGGCGGTGATTTGTTTGAGCATGTAGTCTTCGGCCAACAGGTCACGGCCCATTTCGGTGAGGCCAAAGCTTTGAGGGATGATACGGTCTTTTTCGTAGGGGCTTAAGTTGACCCAGAGGTCTTTTTGGGGGATGGTAAGGCTGGCGAGGAAGTATTTGATGAGTTTGGTGGCTTCGACGCGTAGCTTCTGGTCATCGTTTGGGTGGTTTCCCTGGGATGCTTTCAGATTCAAAGCTTTCTTGCTTGGCAGCGTGCTTGGGGACACGTACCCCGCTTCGCGGGGAACATGTCCCCTGGTTGGCATTGCATCACCTTTGTCTAATATGAAATCGAACCTAAAGGGATTATCGGGGTGGACTTTGATGCCTTTGAGGATAGGGGGGTTATACTCGGGGCTTAAATTGATTCTCACTCCGGGGGCAGGTAGACGGAGGTCTGTGCCTGCAGACAACGCGATCTGCGCTTGGGCCAAAGACACGGGGCCTAAAATAGTATTGGCAAAAAAGGATATGAGTACTATTATATATGAAAGTTGCTTCGTCACTTCGTTCCTCGCAATGAAATGGATCCTAATATTTCCTTTAAGTATGTACTATAAATTGACGAAAAACAAGCCCAGAGGGAGCATTTTTTTAGAAAACGCTTGCAGGAGACAATTCCGCGAATATAATTTGCTTTTTGGGTAGGATGGCGTATACTTAATACATATGAATAAACCAATTCACACTTTTCATGTCCCAGTTATGGGCACCGCTTTCTCCATTGACACTCCTGTCAAGGTGGCGCGCTATGGCATCCACTCGGTCATCTCTCTAGTGGATGACACCCTTATTGAACAGATGCGCCAATTTTACTGCGAAAAAGAAGGTGAAAAGTATGTTCCCATCACTAAATATGACGAAGATTTCCGGGCCCGCCGTATTACGGCCTATCTTGACCTGGTTAATCGCATTGTCCAGCGCCAATTTGCTGAATTAAAGGCCTCTGCCTTTGAACCTGGCACTGAGATCACCAAATATTTTGAAATGATGCCTGAAGACTCCGTACTCAAAGCAGCCTGGCGGCATATGCTGTCAGAAACTGATCCTAAATTGAAAGCAGACCTGCAAAAAAGCTTGCGCGCATCGATCAAGCCTGGTGATATCAATGTTAATATCATGACCAAACTTGATCGTAATAATTATGACGCCCAGGGCGCCCTTATGCCAGCGGAATTTTCTGATGCCCTCTCTGCCCTGCGCGGGTATGCTCAAAGCTCTTTGCAGTCAGCCATTGTTTTTTCCGCCGGTATCAATCGCCGCTTGTACACTTATGCCGAACAGTTCAAGGATTTTTATGCGGATGCGACGGGCAATATCAAAAAGCGGATCATCTTAAAAGTCAGTGATTTCCGCTCTTCCATCGTCCAGGGAAAATTCTTTGCTAAAAAGGGGTTGTGGATCTCTGAATACAGAGTGGAATCAGGCCTTAATTGCGGCGGCCATGCCTTTGCGACCGACGGTTTTTTGATGGGCCCTATCCTGGAAGAGTTTCGCGTTAAACGCCAGCAATTGATTGAAGAATTGCATAAAATGTATAATGATGCTTTAAAGCTTAAAAATAAGGCCCCTTTTGCCAAGGCCCATGAAGTTAGAATCACCGCCCAAGGCGGCATCGGCACCTATCGGGAAGACCGGTTTTTGCGCGAGCATTACGGCCTTAATGCCACAGGCTGGGCAACACCCTTTCTGCTCTGCCCGGAGGTGACCAACGTTGACCCTATCACTTTGGAAAAATTAGCGAAGGCCGGCGAAAAGGATTTGTACTTAAGTGATGTCTCCCCGCTTGGCGTTCCCTTTAACAGCCTGCGAGATTCCTTAAGCGATATTGAAAAGGACCTGAAAGTTATGCGCGGCCGTCCAGGCTCTGCCTGCCCTAAAAGCCATTTGGTGTCTAATACTGAATTTACCGACCAGCCAATTTGTACGGCCAGCCGTCAGTACCAGAAGCTTAAAATCGACCAGCTTAATACTCTTGGACTTGAACAAATAGAGTATAAAAAACGCTTTGATGCTATTATCGTCAAAGCCTGCATCTGCCACGATTTGGGCCAGCCGGCATTGGCTATCAACCGCATTTCTACAAGAGTTCCAGGGTTTACCGCTGTTTGCCCTGGCCCTAATCTTGCTTATTTTTCTAAAATTGTCACCTTAAAAGAAATGGCCGACCATATCTATGGACGGGCCAATCTTCTTAATGATACGCCACGCCCTAATATGTTCATTAAAGAATTGGGGATGTACGTCGATTATCTTAAAAAGGACGTTAACAAGTCCCTCGAGACAATGAACGAGCAAAAGATCAAATACTTTACGGAATTTAAGAATAATCTCTTGGATGGCATTGAATATTACCGCAAACTCTTCCCTCAAATGGTGGAAGAATCCCTGGAATACCGCACTAAAACACTCAACGATCTGGAAAATTGCAATCAAAGACTGCAGGCCATAGTAGAAGAATTCGCGCCAGCCTTCGCAGCACCAACCTCTGCTTTAGCTGTCGCGTAAAAATCCCCCGTCATTCTGAGGTTTTAGCCGAAGAATCTCTTAAAGAATTAATTCTATTGAGACTGCCCTCGAGCGAAGCGAAGGCCTCAGGATGACGATGAAGAATAATTAACTGTAAATCTCTCCGCCTTTTTCCTTGAACTCTTGGGATTTTTCTTGCATGCCGCGTTCGGCATATTCGCGGACGTCCTGGGTGATTTTCATGGAGCAGAAGTTAGGGCCGCACATGGAGCAAAAATGGGCTGTCTTGGCCCCTTCGGCAGGCAGGGTCTCATCATGGAAACTTTCAGCAGTTTCAGGATCGAGACTGAGATGAAACTGGTCTTTCCAGCGGAATTCAAAACGGGCCTTGGAAAGCGCATCATCCCAAACCTTGACGCCGGGGTGCCCTTTGGCCAGGTCAGCGGCATGGGCCGCGATTTTATAAGCCATGATACCGTCTTTGACATCTTTTTTATTAGGCAGGCCTAAATGTTCTTTGGGCGTCACATAGCAAAGCATGGCCGTGCCAAACCAGCCGATCATGGCTGCCCCAATGGCTGAAGTAATATGGTCATAGCCCGGCGCCACATCTGTTGTCAAAGGCCCCAGCGTATAAAACGGTGCTTCATGGCAGATGCTTAATTGCTTGTCCATGTTTTCTTTGATCAGATGCATGGGCACATGGCCCGGCCCCTCGATCATCACCTGCACATCATGCTTCCAGGCGATTTTAGTCAATTCACCTAAGGTTTCCAATTCACCGAATTGGGCGGCATCATTGGCATCAGCAATACTCCCCGGCCGCAGGCCGTCCCCCAAAGAAAAACTGACATCATAAGCCTTCATGATCTCGCAGATCTCTTCAAAATGCGTATAAAGAAAATTCTCTTTGTGATGGGACAAACACCACTTAGCCAGGATGGAACCGCCGCGGGAAACAATTCCTGTCATGCGTTTGGCAGTCAAAGGAATATACCGAAGCAGCACCCCGGCGTGAATGGTAAAATAATCCACCCCCTGCTCGGCTTGTTCAATTAAAGTGTCGCGGTAAATTTCCCAGGTCAGATCTTCGGCCTTGCCGTTGACCTTCTCCAAGGCCTGATAAATAGGCACAGTGCCAATGGGCACCGGTGAATTGCGTAAAATCCATTCGCGGGTCTCATGAATGTTCTTTCCCGTCGATAAATCCATCACCGTATCCCCGCCCCAGCGGATGGACCAGGCCATTTTTTCCACCTCTTCGGCAATGGAAG
>CAZKUL010000019.1:0-26785 GCA_964555945.1 uncultured Planctomycetales bacterium | reverse complement strand
TATTTCCTGACCTACAAAGACATTCCCGGCTCCGATGAACGCATTTGCGAAATTACGCATGTCTTCGGCCGTGAAGAAGCCACGGAAGTTATCCGGTGTGCTCGCAAGGACTATACAGAGAAGTTCTCTAAGCTGGAAGGTATGATGGCTTCCATTAATGATGATTAATAATCCCTAATCGCAGGACTTATAGAAGGAGTTGTGACAATGACCCAGGCCGCTAGCTCTAAAAAGATTTTAGTCGTGGATGATGACAATTCTGTGACCACCTTACTTCAAGGTCTGCTTTCAAGCCATGGATATCAGGTGTTGGTGGCAGGTGACGGTCTGGAATGCATGGTCCAGGTGCGAAAACACATTCCTGATTTAATCGTCCTCGATATCATGATGCCCGAGATCAACGGCTATGATGTCTGCAGCAACTTGAAGTTCGATGAGAGGTTTAAAGAGATTCCTATTCTGGTATTGACTTCCAGAGAGCAGGAATTGGATCCCAGGATCGGTCAGTTAATGGGGATCAGTTATATGCAAAAGCCCATCGATAGTAAAATTTTGTTGGAAAAAATTCAAGCTGCGTTAAAATGATCCCGACGTAATGTCGGGATCATCCTGAGCCAAAAGGCGAAGGATCTTTATAAAATTAGCTTCTTCGCTCCGCTCAGAATGACATTGGAATGTCATCGTCCGGTAAAAATAGTGTCATCCTGAGTCCCGAAGGGACGAAGGATCTTAATACATGAATTATGTTCTCTAGACGCCTATTTATTTTGTTTGCCCTTTATGCCGGAATGAACATCCTCCCGGCAAAGGCGGCGGATGAATTCAGTAAGAATAATCCTGATGTCTTCAAATATGAATTTGCCCGCAGTTATATAACGGCGTTAAGCTACATGAAGGACATTGACGACCGCTGGAATAAGGATACGCCCAAAAAGCTTTTTGCCCACCAAAAAGAAAAAATGATCAAAGCCACTCTTAATGATCTGGCTTTGGATAATTCTGATTTACGTATTATCAAAGGTTACCTGCTTAAATATTTGATGTCCCCCAACATGCTTATGCGTAAAGTGGCGGATATTGTGGTGGTGGCCACAAGCCGTGAGATTTCCATCAATGACCAAGAGAAGAAATTATGGCAAAATTGGTATAACTTAAATCTCGCGGATCAGGTCACGCGTCCTAAAGAGATTGATTTTGTCAAGTCCCAAGCTAATATGGAATTACGGCGCAAGGAAGCAGACAAAGATATCGTCCAAGCCTCTGTCTTTATGACCAAGGTCTTGATGAGTGAGAAAAATAAAAACGGTAAGGGCCATCGCCTGGCGATCACCGCCCCACAGCGGCAAAAACTACTCGATAAGCTGGATTCTTTTGGCGGGGATACCTTAGATTGGGGGCTCAAGCCAGGCCAAAGTACGTTGGCGGGTTCTATTGCCGTGATTCGTGAAATACTGGAAGATTCGCTTTGGACCTCCATTGATGGATGATTTTCTTCAAAGCCCGCAGGTCCTGTGTGTGGAAGCTTCCGCGGGCAGCGGCAAAACGTATGCGTTGGCCCAGCGCTATGTGCAGTTATGCCTGAGACTCGCCGCCACACAGACCGTTCCCATCCAATCCATCCTTGCCATTACCTTCACTAATAAAGCGACCACTGCGATGAAATCCCGCATTTTGGATTTTCTCAAACGGATCGCCCTTAAACAATTAAAACCCTATGAAGTCGAGGATATCCTCAAGCCCTTGGGGCTGGACCAACATCGGGCTTCCATCCTTGGGGCTAGTCTCATGAACGATGTGATCCGTCAATATCATTATTTTCAAGTCCAGACCATCGATAGCTTTGTGAATATTCTATTAGTGGGCTGCTCATTTAAGATAGGATTGTCGGCCAGATTTAAGATCAAGCGCAACTCCGGTGCGTATTTGCAGCTGAGCCTTGACGAATTGCTGGACCAAGCCCTCAGCGATGCGCCGACAGCCAAATTATTTACGGATTTTGTCCGGCAATATTTATTCTTAGAGAACCGTTCAGGGTGGTTTCCCAAGGATGATCTTTTAAAGGTCACGAGTGAACTTTTTAGGCAATATAACACCTATCAAAAGCCCCTGCTGGTCTACCCCATTTCCGAGAGTTCCTTTTCAACACGAAGAAAAATCCATACGCTCATGCAGGAATTAAGGGATCTTTGCCCACCTGAGGTTAGTAAGAAGTTTCTGGAGCACCTGGATGGTCTTTTGCGCAAAGAGGAGGGTGCTTTTGATGTGGATGATTTGAAAACGTATTGGTCAAAACCAGATTTTCCCATGAACAAGGGAGGTGAAATCACACCTCAATTGTTAAATCTATGGCGCAAGATTACCCGGGAGATCCAGGCGCTTTGCCTGCAAGAATCCTACGGCATGTTTAATCCCTATATCCTTTTGTTTGAGAAAGTGATTGATGGTTTTGGGCGCTTGTCCCGACGGGATGATGTCTTATTTCTGGAAGAACTCAACCGTAAAGCGGCGTTGCTCTTTGAAGATCAGCTGGTCACCGTGGAAGAATTATATTTCCGGCTGGCGGCAAGGTTCCAACATTATCTCATTGATGAGTTTCAGGATACTTCTCTTAGTCAATGGCGAAATCTGGCGTTGCTGGTCCAAGAGGCGCTGAGCCATGGCGGGTCATTATTTTATGTGGGTGACAAGAAACAGGCGATATACGCCTTTCGCGGCGGGGAAAGCCGGCTCTTTGATGCCCTGCAAACTCAATTGATTGATTTCAATGTCCAGACCATGAGATTGGAAAAGAATTACCGCAGCTGTCCTGAAATAATCAAATTTAATAATCAAGTATTTGGTTTGGATAATTTGCAGGATTTTCTGGCTCGTCGCTTACAGGACTCCCAAGACCATAAGCGTGAGGACATTCATTTTTCAGAATCAGATTTTGGAATCATCGCCAATGCCTTCACTCTTGCTCACCAATTGCCAGGCCGTGAGATGATCGGCGGGGTGGTGCGTGTCACCGCCTTGGAGGGGCGTCTTAAGAAAGACAGGGCCCTTGAGGTCCGCCAAAAGTTGATCGTCTTGATTGAGGACTTGCGCAAGCGGTTTGCGCTAAAGGATATTGCGATTTTAACGCGCGGCAATCAGGAATTGGAAGAAATCACCCAATGGTTGCTCCAGGAGGGGATCTATGCATCCTCTGAGCGCAGCAGTGATATTAAGAGTAACCCGCTGATCGGCGAATTAATGAGCCTTCTTGCTTTTTTGCATTCTCCTGTCGATAATAATGCCTTTGCCCAGTTTTGTCTGGGTGAGCTGTTGCCGAAAGCGACCGGTATTGCACCATCCAAGCTGCGTGATTTTCTTTTTGATTGCGCGCGCCTTAAGAACATTAAAGAAGTGCACTTCTATCAACAATTCCGTGAAGCTTTTCCTGAGGCATGGACGGCTTTTTTTGAAGATTTTTTCCTTAGGGTGGGGGTTTATCCTTTATATGAACTTGCATCCGGCATGATTCAGCGTTTCGGCTGTGAGAAATATTTCCCGCAGTATCAGGGATTCTTTATGCATTGGCTGGAATTAGTCAAGAAACAGGAATCAGAGAGTTGTGATCTCTCTGCGTTCCTGGATTATTATGAGAATGTTGAGGGAGAAGATCGTTTTGTCCCCATGGCCCAGATGGATGCCGTCAAAGTATTAACGGTCCATAAAGCCAAGGGTCTGGAATTTCCAGTAGTGATCATCCCTTATCTGGAAATGGACATTAAAGCAGGCAGCGGCGGACGTGATGGCAGCCAGGCCTACATCCTGGATATCAAAGAGGAAGGAATGAATCTCATCAGGCTTAAGGAAAGTTACCGGAATTTCTGTCCCGAATTACAGGCGCGCTACGAGGCCGAATACAAAAAATCCTTTTTAGTTGAACTCAACAATACCTATGTGGCCCTCACCCGTGCTATTGAGGAACTTTATATTTTCGTCCCTTCCCGGGTGGGAAATGCCATCAATCCTGCTGTTTTTTTAATTCCCGATAATTGTCATTCCATAGGCACACCGGCAGCGCGTCCGCTGGCCCATGAATCTTCGGATATTCCAGAGAAGATCAAACCCTTTGTTTCCGATCCCTGGTCAGGTTTGCGTGAAGATTTCCTCAATCAACCCCCCATCTCCGCACGCCTGGCCCGCCAGGGCGAATTCTATCACGCCGTGCTGATGCACATTGGGGTTATCAATGAAGCTAATATTGATAAGGAGTTAAAAAAAGCATGGGACCAGTCCTCTCGTCTTTTCTCTCCCCCTAGCGGGGTCGTCTCCCGCTCTGCGGTAGACAGGCTATCAAATTTGCAAAAGAATAAGCACGGCCAGGGAGGGGGGATTCCAAACAACGAAATCCTCGCTGCTATCCGTTCTTTTATAAATCGCAAAGAAGTACGACCATTTTTCTATCTGCCTAATGAAGCGCAAATTTATTGTGAGAAAGAATTCGTTAACAGCTATGGAGATACCAAACGCATTGACCGTTTAATTGTAATGGAAGATGAGGTATTGATCATCGACTACAAACTATCCCCCAGTGCCCAAGGCGAGCATCAAAAGCAAATGGAGGGGTATGTTGAGCTGATAAAACAATTTTATCCTAAGCACAAAGTCACGGGGCACGTTTTATACCTCTTTCATTGATATATGAATTTTGCGTAGGGGCGGACCTTGTGTCCGCCCGAAGGAATAGTCATGAACCATGAGTAAAATTATTACCGTCCCATTTACGGAAAATTTTCTGCCGCATGTGGTGGAGCATGTTTATCGCCATTACGTGGAGCGGGATAAGGACTTGTCTGGTTTGGCCCTGGTTTTTGGGGGGCGGAGGCCATCGTTGTTTATCAAAAGAGATTTGGCCACGCGCATCGGCCGGGCCTTTGTGCCGCCGCGGTTTTTTACCATTGATGAGTGGATGGCCTATGTCGCTTATGGGGAAAATGTGCCCTCAAAGGGCAGCGACTTGGACCATTGTTATAAGATTTATCAGTTAGCAAGGGACAAATGCCCTTGGGTCTGTCGAGGCAGGGAAAGTTTTGCGTTGTTCTTGCCCTGGGCCAGGGAAATCCTTAATTTTATAGAACAGCTGGATCTAGAGGATGTTCCTTTGGATTCTCTTGAATCGATCCGGGAGCATGCCCAGATTGGGTTTAGTGTACCGGAAGATATAAATATTTTACTTAAATATTTGGGCGCCTTGCGCCAGGCCTACCATCAGGAACTGGAGCAAAACCATCTGGCCCCTCGCGGCTACCAATACCATCAGGCTGCAAAGCATGTGGGCCGCAGCCATTTGGCGTCCTTTAATGAGATTTTATTTTGTAATTTCTTCTATCTTCATCGCACAGAAAATACCGTCCTTAAGAATATCTATGAGCGGGGCCAATCGGTTTTGTTCATGCAGGGGGACCAGCGGCGTTGGCCGGCGCTGACCCGAATCGCCCAGACTTTTGGCAGCCCTATCCTGGAGGGTACAGAAGTTAAGCCCACCAGCTTTAATCTGAAGATTTATGAAGCCTTTGATAGCCATGCCCAGGCAGGTTTGGTCCACGGAATTCTGGAGGGCATTACTGAACGTGACGCAACGGTCATCGTTTTACCTGACGGAGAGTTTCTCTCTGTCCTTTTAACGGCGGTGGGCAGCCAGCTTCAAGAATTTAATATTTCCATGGGCTATCCGCTTAAGCGCAGCGCTCTGTACACATTGTTGATGTTATGTCTGGAAGCCCAAGAGCGTCGCAAGGGCGGCTTATATTACGCCAAGGATTATCTGGCTATCTTGGGACATCCCTTGGTCAAGAATTTAGATTTAGGGGCTCCTCAAGGGCTTGTACGAGTCATGGTGGCCAAAATAGAGGAAGCCCTTAAGGGTGAGTTGTTAACCGATCTTTCAGGGCGGTTATTTTTAGATCCAGAGGATATCCTTCGTGATGAAAGATTATGGGAAGCTGTCATCCAATCGTCCACGGTTACGGATCTTATCGTGACCTCGAGTCAGCTTAAAGTCATGGCAAAGGCCATTCACGAAAGCTTCTTAGCTAATTTTGACAATAGGCATAATGCCGGGGTTTTGGCTGGTGCTTTGCAGAGTTTTGTTGAATTTATGCAGACGCATAGCACCATGGAAAAATATCCTTTCAACACCCAAATAGCTGCCCGTATGCAGGAGATAGCAGATGAATTAAGTGCTTGCGCTTTTGTCACGACCAGCTTTGAACCCAGGGATTTATTTAAGATTCTAGATGAACGTTTATCCGGACAAATGGTGGCATTTACCGGTTCGCCCCTTCGGGGTCTTCAGATCTTGGGGTTGTTTGAAACGCGGGCCTTGAATTTCAAGAATGTGATTGTGGTTGATGTCAATGAAGGCCTATTGCCCAGTTTGAATATTTATGAACCTTTGATTCCCCGAGAGGTCATGATCAAGCTTAACTTGGACCGACTTGAGTTGGAAGAGGAGATCCAGCGCTATGGTTTTATGCGTTTGATCTCCGCGGCCCAAAACGTTCATTTGATCTATCAACAGAATCGCGACCGCAGCCGCAGCCGTTTTCTAGAAGAGCTTATATGGGAAAAAGAAAAACGCTCAGGCACCATTGGGTCTGTTGACATCATTCGTGGGGCTTTTGAGGTCTCTGTCGAAAAGAAGCAGCGCGTTATCCCTAAAACAGCGGTGATGGTTGATTTCCTTAAAGGTTTTAAATACTCCGCCTCCAGCATCAACACCTATTTGCAAAACCCTTATGCCTTTTACTGCCGCTATGTGCTTGGTCTTCGCATCAAGGATGATTTATTAGAAGACCCTGAAAGCCGTCACATTGGTATTTTTATCCATGATCTTCTTCAAGAAACATTAGGGGGTTTTGTAGGCAAGAAGCCGCTGCTGGATGATCATTTCAGGAAGTATTTTCAAAAGATTTATGAGTCAAGGTTTGCCGCCGTATTTGGTAATGCCCATCGCAGCGACGCCTTTTTGATGGAATCCGTTTTAAAGATGCGCTTAGAGCGTTTTTTAGACCAGGAAGCAAAGCGTTGCGAGACCGATGTCGCGCGCTTGCTGTACGTGGAACGCAAATTTGACGATTGTATCAGATTGGGAGATCAACAAGTACGCCTTACCTACAGAGTAGACAGGGTTGATGAATTGACGGATGGGTCGCTATTGATTTTAGATTACAAGACCGGAAGCATGGATCCCATGCCCAAGGAATTACCCGAGAATGCCACACTGTCCCGTGAATATATACGTGACCACATCAAATCTTTCCAAATGCCTCTCTACGTGGATTATTTACGCAAACAATTTCCAGGTCGCGAAGTCAATAGTGCCCTTTATCATTTGAGGACGATGAATATGGACAAGTTTCTCAGTAACCATCAAATGCGGAATGTGGACGAGTATTTAGCTGGTTATTTTAAAGCGCTGGACTTTATTATGGCTGAAATATATAATTTGGAAATCCCTTTTATAGACGACCCTCTTGATATAAGATAAACCGTAATTACGAAAAATTATCTAAATTTATAAGGAAGGAAAAGGGACTATTGCCAAAATCTATTTTAGTCGTTGATGACGAGACGGTGGTCGCAGAAATTTCCAAGCGCAAATTGGAAGAGCGTGGATATGAAGTCCAAAGTGCTGGAAATGGTAATGAAGCTTTCCAGTGTTTAAAGTCCAAAATCCCGGACCTTATCCTTTTGGACATTCAAATGCCTGACATGAACGGGTACACCTTTATCATCGAAATGGTCAAAATTCCTGAATACATAAATATCCCCGTGGTGGTTTTAACCGCTTTCAATGAAATGGAGCCGTTGTTTATGCGTCATCACGTCAAGTCTTATCTCTTAAAACCCCTTAAACTGCAGGATCTCGTCAATAAAGTCGTAGAGCTTGTAGGCCAGCCTTAATATATTTTCATCCCTATGATCTCAAAGAACGTGTCCCAAGTCTTTTCAGATGTTAAAGAAATTTGTCACCGGATCAACCGTAATCCTAACGATGTCATCGTCGTTGCGGTCACTAAATTTGTTGCCTTGGAACTCATTCAAGAAGCGATCAGCGCTGGTATCGGCCATATCGCTGAAAATCGGGTCCAGGAAGCGGAAAGTAAATTCTCTTTGCTGATGGCCCAAAACCCACCCATTAAGTGTCATTTGATCGGCCATCTTCAAACCAATAAGGCCAAGGATGCCATTAAAGTTTGTTCTCTCATTCAGTCCGTGGACAGTTTAAAATTGGCCCAGGAAATAGAAAAGCAGGCCGTGAAAACGGGAAAGAGCGTTGATATTCTCGTCCAGTTTAATACCGCCCGGGAAGAGCAAAAGTTTGGCGCTGACCCTCATGAGGCCAACGCTTTGATCGAAGGCATCAGCCAGCTTGGGTCTGTAAACATCAAGGGCATTATGTGCATGGCGCCATTTACCGAGGATGCGGGAATTATCCGCAAGACATTTTCCGATTTACGTGGTATAAGGGACAATATCGCAAAGAACTTTGAGGGCCACCCTAGCGTAGATCTGGCCATTTTGTCCATGGGCATGAGCAGTGATTACAAGATCGCCATTGAAGAAGGTTCAACCATGGTCCGCGTAGGCAGCGCAATCTTTAAAGGAAATCCCTAAAGGAGATAACATTTCCCCCTCTTTTTTTAAAGAGGGGATAGGGGAGTTCAATGAAAAGAAATACTATAGGCATTATCGGCGGCGGAAACATGGGCGAGGCCTTGATTAAAGGCTTATACGCCGAGCACAGCGTCTTTGTCTGCGAGACAAATCAAGCGCGTGTTAAATATCTGAAATCTAAATATAGAGGGATCCTTATCGGAGATCTAAAGGGGTTGGCAGAAGCATCAGTCGTCATTTTTGCCGTTAAACCACAGGAAATGGAAATCCTATTAAAGCAAATTTCTGGGGATGCGCATAAATTATATATTTCAATTGCTGCAGGGTTAACGACCATGTTTTTTGAAAGAAATTTGGGTAACAAGGTTAGGGTCGTGCGGGCCATGCCCAATATGCCAGCATTGATTGCTGAAGGGATAACCGGTATCTGCGCTGGCCGATTTGCAAAGGCCGCAGATGTGAAACTGGCCCAAACACTCCTGAGTGTGATTGGCCAAACAGTGATTATCAAAGAATCCATGATGGATGCCGTTACCGCTGTCTCAGGCAGCGGCCCGGCGTATGTATTTTTGTTTGTTGAGCAATGGATCAATGCTGCAAAAAAGTTAGGATTTGACGGCCTTCAGGCCAAACAGCTCGTATACAAAACCTTACTCGGCAGCGCCCATTTATTAGAACAAAGCCCCTTTGACGCCGCCGAATTACGGGCCAAGGTAACATCAAAAGGCGGCACGACCCAGGCGGCAATGGATGTGTTCTTAAAAGGCAAATTTGATCGATTGATGCAAAAAGCTTTATCAGCGGCGAAGAAGAGAGCTAGAGAATTATCAAAATAAATGTTTGATTCGTAGGGGCGGACCTTGTGTCCGCGATGGTGCGGGCCGACACAAGGTCGGCTCCTACGTCAGAATGCGAGGAAAAATGTCCACAGTCGGGATTATCGGGGGTAGCGGGTTATATCAGATTGAAGGAATTACGAAGCTCAAGGAAGTGGCCGTCAAAACTCCTTTTGGCGCACCCTCCGATAAATTCATCGCGGGAGAACTCGAAGGCATCCCTGTGGTGTTCCTGCCCCGTCATGGCCGCGGCCATCGCATAAGCCCCTCGGAGATCAATTACCGCGCCAATATTTATGGGATGAAAAAATTAGGGGTCGAGGCGATCATGTCTGTTTCAGCCTGCGGCAGTCTCAAGGAGAAATATAGACCCATGGATTTTGTTATACCCGACCAATTCTTAGACCGTACCCGCAAAGGGCGGATGGATACTTTTTTTACAGGGGGTATTGTGGCGCATGTGGCTTTTGCAGATCCAGTTTCCAAAGAAATCGCAGACATATTGGAGAAAAGCGCGAAGAAGGTTAAAGTCAAAGTGCACCGGGGTGGCACCTACGTGAATATGGAAGGGCCGCAGTTTTCAACCAAAGCAGAATCCAATCTCTACCGCAGCTGGGGGATGGATATTATCGGCATGACAAATTTAACGGAGGCAAAATTGGCACGCGAAGCGGAAATTTCTTACGCGACGCTGGCAGCTGTAACGGATTATGACTGCTGGCATCCTTCGCATGACTCGGTGACGCTTGATATGATCCTGAGCTATCTCAATAAAAATGTAGCCCATGCCAAGTCGATTTTAAAAATGGCGATTGTGGAGGTTGGAAAATTAAAACATTTTAGCGCCTCTGAAGCGCTCAAGTTTGCCATCATCACCAACCATGCTATGATTCCTGCTAAAAAGAAAAAAGAGTTGGAGCTTTTAATTGGAAAATACGTCAAATAAAACAGATTATCAGAAGACTTTGAATTTACCGCAGACAAATTTTGCCATGAAGGCGGGCCTTGTCCAAAAAGAACCGCAGATGCTGGCCCGTTGGCAGAAGGACGAGCTTTATAAGCGCATTCGTGCCAAGAGCAAAGGGGCCGCGCCATTTATTTTGCACGACGGGCCGCCTTATGCCAATGGCCATATCCATATCGGGCATGCCCTTAACAAAATCTTAAAGGACATGATCGTCAAATACAAGACGATGAAGGGTTTCGATGCCCTGTATGTCCCAGGATGGGATTGCCACGGCCTGCCTATCGAGCATCAATTGCTCAAGGACATGAAGGCCACCAAATCTGATTTTGACACTGTCGTTTTCCGTAAAAAAGCCCATGACTATGCCATGAAGTTTGTCTCTGTCCAGCGGGAAGAATTTAAGCGTTTGGGTATTTTTGGACAATGGGATGATCCTTATCTGACACTCAATCCACATTATGAATATTGGATTTTAAAATCCCTGGCAAATCTTACCCAGAAGGGTTACGTTTATCGCAGTCTAAAACCTGTCAATTGGTGCTATTCCTGCGAAACAGCCCTGGCTGAAGCCGAAGTGGAATATGAAGACGACCCATCACCGACTGTTTATGTTAAGTTTCAGGTCGAGAATCCGGAAGTTTTGAAATTGCCTACACAGAAAAAAGTGTATTTGTTGGTTTGGACAACGACTCCTTGGACACTATTGGCTAATGTCGCGGTAGCAGTAAATCCAAATTTTGAATACACGGCTTGGGAGACTAATGAAAGTGGAGAGATTTTAATCGCTGTAGAAAGTCGTAGACCAATTCTTCTTGATTTGGTGCAGCAATTATCTGCTGAGAATAAAATGTATAATGTTTTTACGGGTAATGATTTAACTAAATTAACTTATCTTCATCCTTTTGGTAAGCGAGAACATTGTCCTGTCGTCACGGCTGACTATGTCACCAAAGAAGACGGTACTGGTTTAGTCCACACAGCGCCGGGCCATGGCCAGGATGATTTTCAAACCGGCTTACGCTACAATTTGCCGATTTTGATGCCGGTCAATGGGAAGGGTGTGTTTACTTCTGAAGGTGCACCCTTTAACGGCCAGTTTGTTTTTAAGGCCAACGACCAGATCATTGCCAATTTGCAAGATCGCGGATTATTATTCGCTGCAGAGAAAATCAATCATTCTTATCCCCATTGTTGGCGTTGCAAGAACCCTATCATTTTTCGTGCCACGGAGCAATGGTTTTTGAGCATAGACCATAAGAATCTGCGCAGTCAGATAAGGGAAGTCATTGAAGACCAGGTAGAGTGGATCCCATCTGCCGGTCGTGAGCGTATTTTAAGCATGATCAACACGCGTCCGGATTGGTGTCTATCCCGTCAACGTCTTTGGGGTGTGCCCATTCCAGCGCTCATTTGCCAGGGCTGCAAAGGCCAGCAAAAGTTATTTGTAGGGGTCATCGAACATGTCGCAAAGCTGGTCAAACAACACGGCAGCGATATTTGGTTTGAGAAAGATCTAAAGGACCTTTTGCCAGCGGGGTTTAAATGCCCTGACTGTGGCGGAGATGATTTTCAAAAGGCCCAGGATATCCTGGATGTTTGGTTTGATTCAGGGGTGAGCCATCAAGCGGTCTTTCATGAGATGATCCATAGCCCGTTGCCTGCGGACTTGTACCTAGAGGGTTCTGACCAACATCGCGGGTGGTTCCAGTCTTCGCTCATTCCTTCAGTGGCCATGGATGAAAAAGCGCCCTACAAGCAGGTCCTCACACACGGATTTGTCGTGGATGGCGCAGGGCGCAAGATGTCCAAATCGCTGGGCAATGTCATCAAGCCCCAAGAGATCATGGATACTCACGGCGCTGATATCCTGCGTTTGTGGGTGGCGTCTTCATCTTATAATGAAGATGTGCGCGTATCCAAGGAGATCATTGACCGCTTGGTTGATGCTTACCGTAAGATCCGCAATACCTTACGCTATTTGCTGGGGAATTTGCATGGTTTTGATCCGGATAAGCATGTCCTGGAATTTGACCAATTATTAGAACTGGACCGTTGGGCCTTGGGCCGGTTAGCCCGCACTGTTGAGGCTATAGACTTGGGCTATGAGCGCTATGATTTTGTACAGGTTTTTAAGACCGTATATAGTTTTTGCAATGAAGATTTGTCGAGCATTTATCTTGACATCCTCAAAGACCGGTTGTATACTTGCCCCGCTCATTCGAAGGAAAGATTAAGCGCGCAGACTGTTCTTTACTATATTCTCGATTCTTTGGTCCGCGTTTTAGCTCCGGTGATGTCTTTCACAACTGAAGAAACGCTTGAGTTTAGTCCCAGGCGCGCATCGGATATGTCCATAAGTGTCCATTGTTTAAGCTGGCCAAAGATTGATTCGCGCTGGCTATCAGGTGAGCTGGAAGAGAAGTATAAGAAACTCCTGCCTCTGCGTGATGAGGTACTCAAAGCCCTGGATGAGCAAAGAAAAGTTGGAAAGATAGGCAGTGGTTTGGAGGCGAAGGTTGTGATCGTATCCAACGATCCGCCTTCACTGCAATATTTTAAATCTTTTAAAGATTTGGCCTCCATTTTTATCGTCTCCCAGGTGGAGTTTAAAGAAGGGACGCAGAGTATAGAGATATATCCGGCGGACGGTGTTAAATGTGCCCGCTGCTGGAATTGGCGTACGGATGTAGGGCAATCTGCCCATCATCCGACATTATGCGCACGTTGTACCGAAATTGTTGAACAATAGGAGAATAGCATGACTAAAGGTAAGAAAAAAATAAATCCGAAATTTGAGCCGTACAAGAAACTTCTTTTAAAGACCAAGGAACAGATTACCGGTGATATCAGGGGTCTCTCCGAGGACAATAACGGAAGCGGCAATGACCGGGGCGGAGATGTTTCCGGACATGCCTTGCATATGGCCGATGTTGCGACCGATATGTACGACCGTGAATTTACATTAGGGCTGGCTGCTAATGACCGTGAAGTGTTGTACCAAGTCAACGAAGCGTTGGAACGCATTGAAGAAGGTAATTACGGTTTGTGTGTGACCTGCAAAAAACCAATCCCGGCGACCCGCTTAAAAGCGATTCCGCATGCGCAAACCTGTTTGAAATGCCAGGAATTGCTCGAATCCAAGAAACGCTGATAGGCTTCTTATGCAAGATGCCCGTCGTTCCCAATGGGACATTATCATTTTTTTATCGGGTGTCGTGGCTGTCGTCCTGCTTGACCGTTTGACCAAGAATTTCTTATCCGGATTCTTAGGGTTAAATGAGTCCATCGCAGTCATTCCCCATGTCCTTTATTTTACGCTCGTGCATAATACCGGCATAGCCTTTGGCTTCTTTAAGGATTGCGGGGCGGTTTTTATCATTATCCCTCTTATTTTGACCGGTCTATTGATTTATAATGCCTACTATTATCGCCATAGCCCCCATCTGAGCCGGACCTATGTGGTGGCCTTCTCGCTGATATTGGGAGGGGCCATTGGAAATCTGATAGACCGTATTATGATCGGCTATGTGATCGATTTCGTTGATTTTCGCGTGTGGCCTGTTTTCAATGTGGCTGACAGCGCAATTACTATCGGTGCAGCCCTAATTCTGATAAGATGTATCCCAGCGTCAAAATGACGTTAATCGAAACGTTTAACGTCATCCTGAGAAGAAATTAATCGAATGTGAACATGAGGAATAAACCATACGATTTGGACATATAGGATCTCTAAAAGAACAATTTGTCATGCATTGATGTTCTATTGAGATTCTTCGCTTTGCTCAGAATGACAATCAAATAGTCTATGCACCCTATACTTTTTAAATTTGGCCACTTTACTATTTACAGCTACGGCGTTATGCTGGCGACTGCGGTATTGGTGTGTACTTATTTTTTAAGTTTGGATGCCAAGCGTTACGATATTTCCCGGGACACGGCTTATGACCTGGTCTTCTGGTGTATGCTTTGGGGGATCATCGGGGCCAGGATTTTCTATATCATTATCGAATGGCCCTATTTTAGCGAGAACCTTTGGGAAATTCCCATGCTGCAAAAAGGTGGGTTGGCCTGGCAAGGCGGGTTTTTGGGAGGGGCCTTGGCTGGAATTTGGTTTGCGCAGAGCAAGAAATTATCTTTAAAACCTCTTTTGGATTTAGCGGCCCCCTATGTCGCTTTAGGCCAGTCCATTGGCCGCATAGGTTGTTTTTTAAACGGCTGCTGTTATGGTAAGCCGGTGGCCTGGGGGATTTATTTTCCATCCCATGACGCCCGTTTATATCCAACCCAACTTTTTGAAACCATTTCTCTTTTTGTCATTTTCTTGATCCTAAAACGGGCCCAGACAAAACCTCATCAAGCCGGGTTTATTTTTGTCTTTTATCTTTGGCTCGCGGCCATCGAGCGTTTTGTCGTCGAATTTTATCGCGGCGACACCATTCCTTTTTGGTACGGCCTCACCCTTGCCCAATATGTGGCCTTCGGTGTTTTCGTTATAGGCTTAGTGCTAATGCGGGTATTTAAGCAAACAAATACAAAAACCTGACTATTCCTCCCCCTTGATGGGGGCGGATTTGGAGAATACCTTGCGAATTCAAAGGAATAGGGCCTTTGGTGGGGGTGATAGTTGAAACAAACCCATACTGTCCAAGAAGAATACAAAGACCTGCGCCTGGATGTTTATCTAGCCAATACCATCCCTGAGGTGCCTTCGCGCATGTTCATTAAAAAAATGATCGAAGCGGGCCAGGTGACTGTCAACGGCCGTCAGGAAAAGGTCAAATATAAAGTCGCTGCCGGTGACCATATTGAAGCGGATATCAATGAAGAAGATTTTGCGCCCAAGGATATCCCAGCCGAAAAAATGGACTTGGATATTTTTTATGAGGATGATGATCTGGTCGTCATCAACAAGCCGGAAGGCCTGACCGTGCATCCGGCCAGCGGCTCCCAAAAAGGGACCTTGGTCAATGGGTTGATGTACCGTTATCAGGAACTCTCTGATATCAATGGCCCTGTGAGGCCTGGCATTGTCCATCGCCTCGACCGTGATACCTCTGGCTTGATCCTCATTGCCAAAACCAATGTGGCCCATGCGCGGCTGGGTCGCCAGTTTGAAAAACATACCATCATCAAACGCTATATCGCCCGTGTGCAGGGCAAGGTACAGTTTGACCAGGGCGTCATTGATGTCCCATTGGAAAAGCACAAGAAATATCACGATATGCGCCAGGTTGCCAAAGAGGGTGGGGGCAAGTCAGCGATTACGCTCTATCAAGTACTCAAACGTTACCCAAAATCAACCTTAATAGCCCTTTTCCCTCAAACAGGACGGACGCACCAACTGCGCGTGCATATGGTGCATTTGGGTCATCCCATTCTGGGAGATGAAAAATACGGCCAAAAAATAAGCTTTCCCAGACTCGCCCTCCACGCCCAAAGCATCGCCTTCCAACACCCCATCACCAAACAACACATCGAATTCTCCTGCCCGACACCGCAAGAATTTCTGAGAGATGAATAGGTATTAAGTCATCCTGAGCGAGTACTGTCGTCATCCTGAGCGCAGCGAAGGATCTCTTAAAGAACAACCTCAATGATATTTGAGATTTGGGAAAAAATTCTTCTAATTACCTAACGATTATTATATAGTTAACTCATGCAATTCCTGCGATCAATGTTTCCCTTGTTCCGTCTATTATTAATCCTTTTTTTATTCCTTGTCCCTGAATCTCTTCATGCCGCCTGCGGCTTCGGCTCTTCCATTGCCGGCGGCAAATGCCAGGGCTTTTGGAATAGTTCATCCAATACTATTGAAGCCATTGGTGGCGGGGGCGGGGGTGGGAATGGAGGGAATCACAAAAGTGGCGGCGGTGGCGCATACGCAGAAATTGTAAATTTTTCTTCGACACCAGGCACTGTTATCACTTATCAAATTGGACAGGGTGGTACTGGAGGGGCGACTTCTTCAAGTGGCGCTTCCAATTCTGGTTCAAGTGGCACGTCTACTCAATGGAATAATTCTACAACCCTTTTAGCAAGGTTTGGACAGAATAACGCTGTTGGTGGTCAATCTGCACCTAGTGTTGGAACTACCAAATTTTCTGGAGGAAATGGAGGCTCATCACCAAGCGGTGGTGGTAATGGAGGAGGTGGCGCAGCAGGACCTTTGGGAACTGGTCAAGCAGGGGGTATTCCGAATATTATTACTGACGGCGGAGCTGGGGGAGGAGGTAATGGAAACGGCTCTGCGGGGAGTAATGGATCAACCAGCGGCGGTAATGGAGGCAATAATTCCGCAGCAACAGGAGGCGGCAATGGTTCATCATCAACAGGGACTCCAGGAGATAATGGTACGTCTGGTGGTGGAGGAGGTGGTGGTTTAGGCAACGATACTGCTACAGCTTCCTCTGTTGGAGGAAATGGAGGAGCCGGTACTGAATGGGATTCCACTCATGGTTCAGGTGGCGGAGGAGGAGGTGGTGGGGGGAGTGCAATTGGCGTAGGGGCTTCCAGTGCGGCATCGGCCGCGGGTGGAAATGGCGGATTATATGGTGGCGGCGGTGGTTCAGGCGGGCCAGAAGAAGGTGCAACTTATTATGCTGCTGGAGGCAATGGCGCTAATGGCATTATTGTGATCACCTATACCCCTGCCGCGGCCTCGAGCTCCAGTACACCTGTGCTAACAGTCACCGGCGGTCTGACCGTCACGGGCGGGTTGACTGTCCAGTAGTTTTATTATTTTAGCCTTTACTGCTGTTTTTCTTCTCCCTATAATGTATAGTTAAAGTACGATAATCGTTATATAAAGGGCTTCATGTTTGATAAAGCTGGAAAAACGCTGACCATTTTTGTCATTTTGACCATCATTCTCTTGCTCTCATCGACGAGTATTGGGTTTTATTTGTATCATTTGGAACAGCGCCTGCATAAGTATGTGGAGTCTGAACTTGACCGCAGCCGTGCGGACGGGATCAGATTGCAGGCCCAACTCAAAGAGATCCAGGGTCAATTGGCCCTGGCCCAGGATAAAAACAAGGAAGCTGACGATAAGATCAATAATCTGCTTGATGCGCAGGATTTGAATGAGGGCTTACGTGCGGCCTTGAAGAAGGAAAATGCCGCGCTCAAGGAGCAGCTGGCGGCCATCGCGCAAGCCAAGCAGAAAATGAAGGCCGATCTTGATGATTCCGTCGGAAAATTAACCCAATATCAGGGATTATTAAAGACATCCGAAGATAAAAGCAAAGAATTAGAGACACGTTTGGCCAGCTTGGTTGAAGCCAATAAGGCCATGGAAACCAAAATTGAAGATTTGAAGGCGAGCCTCCAGCCTTATGATAAGCGTACACCCGAGGAGCAAGTTGCAGGTGAGATTGTCCCCCCGGGACACAGCGGCAAGGACAAGGTGTAGTTGGATAAAATTGTCGTTGATCCGCATAACGGCACCAAAGGGCATATTGTGAGTGTTGATATCGACGCTGAGTTTGTGATATTAAATTTAGGCCTCAACCAGGGTGTCAAGGCGGATGATGTCCTTTCCGTCTACCGGGGAGATGATTATTTAGGCGATATCAAAGCCACCCGTGTGCAGGATGAAATGTCCGCAGCTGATATTATCCCTCCGCTGTCCAGTCAAGAAGTACGTAAAAACGATACCGTAGTCTTAAAACCATGATTTTAAATTGCCGTCCTCTTGCCAGCCTGCAAGGCCGTATTCATCTGCCAGCGTCCAAGTCGTATTCCATCCGAGCTTTTATCATTGCGGCGTGTGGAGGAATTTCCCAAATTAAACATGCCTCTAATTGCGAAGATGCGGTCATTGCTTTGAAAACAGCCAAGGCCTTGGGAGCGTCCATCCGTGGGAAGAATGACCAATACCTCGTTAAGGCCGCGCTCAAAAAAGTCAATTCAAAAACATTTTCTGTCGGAGAATCAGGGACAACGTTACGCTTTTTGCTTCCCCTTTTGGCTTTACATACTCAAAAAGCAAAAGTCCAGGGTCAAGGGACATTAGTGGGGCGGCCCAATGCCCATTTATGCGCAACGTTACGTAGTCAAGGGATGGATATTCGAGGAGCAGGTGAAAAAGAATCTGTACCCATTGTGTTTAATGGCGGGGCACTGCAGGGGGGCAGGGTCATGGTGGATGGCTCTTTGAGTTCCCAGTTTATTTCCGCCCTTTTGATTGCGCTGCCGTCTCTGGATCATGACACCCGGATCATCCTGACGGGACGTGAGATGGTTTCCCGGGATTACATCCAGATGACCCGGCAAATTTTAGCGAAGTCAGGAATCATCATTAAGCGCGTTTCCTCAAGGGAATACACCATCAAAGGCAAACAGCGATTTAAGGGCCTAAAAAATTTTTATGTACCCTCGGATTATGGGCTTGCTGCTTTTGCGATGGCTGCGGCCAGCATTTTACCGTCCAACGTTCTTTTGGAAGGCAATTTGGATGAGCATTTGGTCCAATCGGATGGGCATATTTTTGAGTTCATGAAACGGATGGGAGCCCGTTTTGAAAAAAGCAGCCGGGCCATTAAGATTAAGGGACCTTTTGATTTACAGGGCGGTATTTTTTCTCTCAAGGATTGCCCGGATTTAGTCCCCATCATGAGTGTTTTGGCCCTTTTCGCCAAGGGAAAAACCAAGCTTGTCGACATCCATCACGCACGTGCCAAAGAGTCCGACCGCATCAGTGATTTAAGAACGGAACTACTTAAAGTGGGGGCCCAAGTCTCTGAAACGAAGGATGCCTTGATCATCCAACCACGATCCTCTTATAGAACAGCTCAACTTTTGGATTCCCATAACGACCACCGTCTGGCCATGGCATTCACCGTCCTGGGCTTCAGAATCGGCTGCCGCGTTAAAGGTATTGAATCCTCTCATAAATCCTACCCTGATTTTGTCCGTGATATGAAAGCTTTAGGCGCGGCCTTCTGAAGTAGGGGTGTGCGCCACCCCATCCATCCCGCCTTTTTATTTTCAGTTCATATGTTATACTTTAGGAAAACATCAAACATCTACCCGTAGGAGGAGTAATGCACAAGGCCCTATCATTTAAATTTTGGTTACTTCCTATTGTCGTATTTTGCGGTTTGCTGGTAAGCCCATTAAATAGCGCTCATGCCAGCCTCACAACCGTTGTAAATACTATTGCCCAACTGCGTACGATGACTTCGACGTTAAATGATGTTGTATATCTTCGCGGGTACTACTCTCCTGGTGATGGCGGAGGTGGGATTTTTCAATATGTAAACAGTTATCCCTATAATGTCCGGATCATCCTTGGACAGCTTGCCGTGGGCGCTCAGCGTCCTGATGATGGCGGCAGGGTCATTGTCCCTAATCAATGTTTGTCTGCGACATGTAAATGGGTCCGTGTTGCCAATGGCCCCATTAATGTCAAATGGTTTGGGGCAAAAGGGGATGGTGTGACGGATGACACTACAGCCATTAACAATGCCCTCAATGATGCCTATGATCGCGGTGGTGCTGAAGTTTATGTGGAACCCACTGGACATCCCTACATGATAACAAACACTTTGAATATTTCTAACGGCGTTGTCCTGGAGGGCGCAGATACAAAGAATTTTCCGGGTATGGCAGCCTCCCCAACGCAATGGACCGCCAACGGCTCATGGATATGGGTCAATGCCAATGTTACGGGCATAACCTTATCCGGACATGGCGCGGCCCTTAAAGGTATTAATTTGATGAACATGCAAGGGACTAGCACTTCCGCATGGTCCAGCAGCAACAACAATAATTCATGGATGGTCGCGGTCACAAGCGATTTATTCCATATCGAGGACATGATCATTTTAAACGCCCCTCTGGGGATGATTGTCCAATACCCTGCGGGTTCGGGAGGGGGCACCTATTCCTTTATTCGAAATATATATTTCTCGTGTTATAAAGTGGGTCTACAGATAGACCGTGTGAATGACAATTTGGATGTCAATAATTTACATTTTAGGAATATCGTTAATGATGCGGATCCAACTAATACCGTTGAACAGTATTTGCTCAATAATTATTATGCCATGGTCATAGGGTATTGGGACAATCCTCATGTCAGTGGCCTAGACTTTTATCAAGCCTATGCAGCCATGTATTTTCAAAACGACACTGTTTCCTTTGGGGCCAACGGTCCTCCGGTAACGCATTCTTTGAAAAATGGCCAATTTTCAAATATCCAATTCAATGAAGTCCGATCTGCCATGAAGGTGGAAAATGCCTCGACGGATGTCAGTGGCCAGTTTTCGAATGTGCTCCTTCAGGGTGCGGCGGCAGACTTTGGTATAAATGTGACGGACACATTATTTTCACTTCAATCAAATGCGGTAGATTTGCATTTTTCTAATTTGGTATTAGCCCATACCGGAGGCGCGCTTATGGAACTTGGGCAGGGGACAGGGACTGCCACGGCACCTAGTTCATTTGTCGGCATTGACGGGCTGCGTGTTTATGATTTTTCCACCCTTGCTCCATCTCCCAAACCTTCACTTTTTATTGTTTATAATAATGGATCTCTGACCTTAGGAAATAGTTTGATCCAAAATCCAACAAATACGCCGGTATATAGTAATTACGGATCGATCACCTATCCGGCTACAACGACTGTGCCTGTCCTTGTCCCGCCGCCAAGCGCAGTGCTTCTTGGTCAAACGGGGCAAGATTACGCAGGTGTAACCAATCTTTTTCCAGACGGCATCAAAGATGTCCACATTCAATTAAGGGGTGTTTCCAAAGCAATTAAGAGCATATTGGTCGGTAGTATAGATGGGGCTTGGGCCTATCCTTTTAATGGTTCTAATTGGATCGTTGACATAGTCCCTGAATCAAATCCATCGATCGTGGACCTATTTTTTGACCCTTATAAGATAGACACTTCTTATAATATCACTATTACATATTCGGATAATACAACGGCCACGGTTGTGGCTCAATAATGTTGAAAATGTTTTAAATCCAATGAGTTAGCAATACTTGTCTGGCAAAAATCCTTTGACAGTCCATGGGCTTTTGGTTAAGATGATGCCCATGATTAATCAGATAAGGAAGTTTTTTAAAAATCTCTACGACCATGTCCTTGGTCTATTTTCTAAAGATATAGGTATTGACTTAGGCACGGCAACCACCCTTGTTTATGTTAAAGGCGAGGGTGTCGTCCTTTGTGAGCCGTCGGTGGTGGCCATTGAAAAGGACACCAACCGGGTGGTGGCTGTTGGAGAAGAAGCCAAGCGCATGCTTGGCCGCACGCCCGGAAGCATTATCGCCATCCGTCCCATGAAAGACGGTGTCATTTCGGATTTTGAAGTGACTGAGGCCATGCTTAAATACTTTATTAAGAAGGTCCAGCCCAACCGTTTTTCTTTCCGTCCCACCATTGTCATTGCTATTCCGTCGGGCATCACCCAGGTTGAAAAACGCGCGGTCATCGACTCAGCTGAACATGCAGGGGCACGTAACGTCATTCTCATTGAAGAGCCCAAGGCCGCGGCCATTGGTGTGGGGCTTCCTGTGCATGAGCCGGCCGGTAATATGATCATTGACATCGGTGGTGGTACGACTGAATTTGCGGTCATTTCCTTAGGGGGTCTGGTGTATGCCAAATCCATCCGTATCGCCGGTGATGAAATGGACATGGCGATTATTGAATATTTACGTAAGACGTATAATTTAATGATAGGTGAGCGCACTGCCGAGGAAATTAAAATCCGTCTGGGCTCTGCTTACCCGCTCGAAGAAGAGTTGAACATGGATGTGCGCGGACGTGACCTGATTGCAGGCTTGCCTAAGACGATTAACGTGACTTCGGTCGAAATCCGTGAAGCACTGCAGGACCCGGTCCAGGCGATCGTGGATGCGTCCAAATCGACACTGGAACATACGCCACCTGAATTGGCGGCAGATTTGATCGACCGCGGCATTGTCATGGCCGGCGGTGGTTCTTTACTCAGAGGGATAGATAAACGCATTGCCGAAGAAACAGGATTGCCTGTGCATGTGGCAGATGATCCGCTGACAGCTGTCGTCAACGGGACGGGCGCAACGCTCAATATGTCACCCGTGATGCGCCGGCGCTTTACAGCACAAGCTAAATTAGATTTTTAAGTGAATCGTGTGGCGCAAATATTTCAAAAAAGCGGCTTATGCCAGCATCCTTGTTGTTCCCTTCCTGATCTTATTTTTTCATCCGAAGAATTATAGGGCCGCAGGACTGTTGGACCTTGTTATCAGGCCCGTTAGTCTATTGCAGGCCCCGGCGTTTGAACTAAAGAAACTATTTTTTTATCGCGAAACGTATGATGAGTATGTCCGGTATAAGAAACAAAATGAAGTGCTTAAAGCCCGGCTGATTGCCCTTCGTGAGAATGCAGCGGCCCAAGAGCGTTACGATAAGATCCAAAATTTTCGTAACAGCCAAAGTTATTCTTCTATCATTGCCAATGTTATAGGACGTGACCCATCTAATTGGAACGCAGCCTTGATCATTGATAAGGGCCATGCAGAGGGCATTGAGGTTGGTCAGCCCGTGGTGAGTTCACTGGGCGTTGTGGGAAGGATCTTCGAGGTGGGGCATAATACCAGTAAGGTGATCTTACTCTCGGATCCCACCTTTGCCGTGGCAGCGGTCGTGCAGCGCTCAAGGGAGAATGGTCTTTTGACAGGGACATTGCAAGGCGTCTTGCGCCTCCAGTACCTGACGGACAATGCGGATGTTAAGGTCGGGGACACCATCGTGACCTCGCGCATGAGTACCGCGTTCCCCGAGGGTATATTGATCGGCCAAATCACGGACGTGCAAGCATCAGTCAATAGCCATACCGTTGAATGTCTGGTTGATCCCGCGGTTGATTTATCGGAATTAGAAGAAGTGATTGTTATCAAAAAATAATGTTCCCCCTCTTTTTTTAAAGAGGCCTGCCGCTCACTGCGGCAGTCAGGTTATCAAATTTGCAATAGTATAAACACGGGGTTAGGGGGAGTTTTACATAGCACATGAATGCAATTGAAGTCAAAAAATTGGTGAAGACTTACAGGACGGGGACCAAAGCGCTTAAGGGCGTTGACTTGGCCGTGCCTGAAGGCGATTTCTTTGCGCTGTTGGGGGCTAATGGGGCGGGTAAGACGACAATCATTGGGATATTGACCGGCCTTGTGACGAAGACGGAAGGGGTTGTGGAAATATTCGGCCATAGCATCGACACCGATTTTGAGGCGGCCAAGAAATGCATTGGGGTTGTTCCCCAGGAATTTAATTTTAATATGTTTGAGCAGGTACAGGATATTGTGGTCAATCAAGCAGGGTATTTTGGTATTGATTACAAAATTGCTATTAAAGATTCCGAAGAAATCCTCAAACGGGTGGGCCTTTGGGAGAAACGCAAAGCCATGGCGCGGACACTTTCCGGGGGCATGAAACGCCGCCTGATGATTGCCCGCGGACTTATCCATCATCCCCGCATGTTGATCTTGGATGAACCGACCGCAGGAGTGGATGTCGAGCTTCGTCATGGCATGTGGAAATACTTGAGCGAAATTAATGATGCGGGCACAACCATTCTTTTGACGACCCATTATCTCGAAGAGGTTGAACAAATGTGCCGTAATTGTGCCATTATTAAGGAAGGCGAAATTGTCCGGCGCGATAGTGTGCGTAATCTCTTGTTGAAGATCCCCCAGGACACCTACCGGGTAACAGTCAAAGAAATGCTCTCCCTGGAAGGCGTGCGCTTCTTTAAACCGGTCAAGATCGATGATCATACTCTGGATGTGGAAATTCAAGAACGTGAAGAGCTCAATGAATTGATACTCAAATTAGCGCAAAGCGTTTTTGTGATCACGGATTTTCATCCTAAAGGTAATCGCCTGGAAAAGCTGTTTCTGGAGATTCTTAGAAAATGATAAAGCGTGACCATTACATTGCCCTCAAAACCATCGTCCGTAAAGAAACCCATCGGATCATAAGGATTTGGAGTCAAACACTCCTGCCGCCCCTGATCACCCAGACCTTATATTTTGTCATTTTTGGGAAATTCATCGGCTCCCAGGTCAGGTCCATCAATGGGATAAGCTATATGGAGTTTATTGTTCCGGGCCTTGTCATGATGGCGGTCATCAGTAACGCCTATGGTAATGTGGTGGCTTCTTTCTATGGGGCCAAGTTTCAGCGCAATATCGAAGAGATATTAGTCTCACCGACGCCCAATTGGGTCATTATTGCCGGATACGTCCTGGGTGGTGTGGTACGGGGGATCGTGGTGGGGTTGTTGGTGTTCCTGGTGTCTTTGTTTTTCGCGCATCCCATCGTGACGCATTGGTGGGCTGTTATTTTATTTACTTTCTTAAGTTCGGTATTATTTTCCTTGGCGGCATTGATCAATGGGATGTTTGCCCGTAACTTCGACGAAGTGGCTTTTTTTCAGAATTTCATTTTAACGCCCCTCATTTATTTAGGAGGAGTTTTCTATTCTGTGCACAGTCTTCCGCAAGTCTGGCAAAATATATCTTTATGGAACCCTTTGATCTATATGGTTAATGGTTTTAGATACGGTTTTTTCGGTTTTTCAGATGTTAATCCTTGGAAATGTTTGTGCATATTACTTATCTTGACATTCATTTTAGCTGCAGTTAATCTATTTTTGTTTAAAAAGGGTATCGGTTTAAAGAATTAAAATTAATTAACAGGAGGAATCATATGCGTCAAGGAATCCAGGCTTTGGTCATGGGTGCAGCTTTATTAACAACATCGGTTGTTTTTGCGGCAGATACGTATACGATTGATCCCGCGCACACGAGTTTTGATTTTACTGTCCAGCACATGATGATTAGCAATGTGCCTGGAGAATTTGACAAATTTAGCGGGGAAATTACATATAGTCCAACGGATTTAGCTAACTCCAAGGCAGATATTACGATAGATGCCTCCAGCATTGATACTCATATTGACAAAAGGGATACTGACTTGAAAAGCCCAGATTTCTTTGATGTAGCCAAATTCCCTACGATCACCTTTGTGAGTACGAAATTTACTCCTGGTTATATTACAGGTAATTTGACCATGAAGGGTGTGACCAAGGTCATTACGATCCCTGTCACTATTTCCGGCCCGGTCAAGACCATGATGGGCGGTCAAGCCATAGGGATTACAGGCAATACAACCGTTAACCGCCAGGATTATGGGATTAATTGGAATAAAACCCTAGATCAAGGGGGAGTTGCTGTGTCTGATAACGTCAACATCACCATCAGCATAGAAGCTGATCAGAAATAAAGTCTAAGAAAGAGTAAATTCAAGTCAACTATAGTCATCTTGAGTGCAACGAAAGATCTCTAAAAGAATATCCGTTAAGAGTGAGGGCTTTCGCTCAGAATGGCAGTTATATAATTGGCTGAGAAACAATAATTTAGGTTTCTAATGCACTATTAAATCCCCGTTTGGGCTTATCCGACGGGGGTTTTTTATTGGAAGCGCTTTCCCAAAATTGAGCTTAAGGCCTTGTTTCAGGCTTTAAAGGTGCTATCCTTGAAGTGACAGCTTAAGGGGTCACGTCTCCTTGGGCTGAGACGCCAACTTGGGTATGACTGGTGTCGGAAAGGAGGGTCCATATGAGTTATCTTACATTCATTCTGGATCCGTTGAAGACAGTGTTTAGTATCATCTCAAGTTTTATCCCTACCGTGTTAGGGGTGTTGGCTGCATTGGTTGTCGGTGGATTGGTGGCCCGGGAGGCGGGCAAACTGGTTGCTGCGGTTTTGAAGAGCATCCATGTTGATAAAATCAGCCATGACATCGGTCTGAAACACACCCTGGAAGCTGGTGGGGTCAAACGTCCGGTCAGTGACCTGATAGGAACGGTCATTACCTGGGGAGTTACGATAACGTCCCTCGTGATTGCATTGACATACGCGGGCGTTACCATCATAGGGCCTATCACGGGCCCGGTCATGGCCTATGTGCCTAATGTATTGACCGGTGTCATCACCTTGATGGTAGGGATGTTTTTGGCCCATATCGTCGCCGTATTTGTCCGCCTGATAGCGGCGAATACCGGCATGCCCAGACCGGACATGCTGTCTACTTTTACCAGATGGGCGGTCGTGCTGATGGCTGTCGGTGTATTTGTTGACAAGATTGGTTTTGGATTCTTGTTAACCGGCGCTCCGTTAACCATGCTGGTGGGAGGCTTAAGCCTTGGTTTGGGCTTGGCCTTCGGTCTAGGCGGCAAAGAGCACGCCACCCATTACCTGGATCGTTTGCTCAAGAAGTAAGCAATCTCCCTCGTCGTTCCGAAATGGGGCGGGACGACATCCAAGGGCG
>CAZKUL010000018.1:0-27589 GCA_964555945.1 uncultured Planctomycetales bacterium | reverse complement strand
TTTTCATCAATTTAATCCTGGCAGTGGCGCCAATCAAGATTTGGTTGTTAAAGCTTTGCCCTCCATTATGGCCATAGGAAAACAAGGTAAATTACTCCATGAGCAACTAGAACGAATGAAAGGTCCTTTGAGTACAGGTTTATTAGAAGTTAATGATGACCAATTTGAGCTGCTTGCAGAGGCGGTATCTCTGCTGAGTACGGCGTTAAATCAGAATATAGGAATAAATTTGGAAAGAATACGTTCAATCAGGACAGCCAGGGCTACATGGAAGGCTTCCCATCCGGCGGATGCGGCGATGCAATCTGACATGGCAATGAGTTCCCTCTCCTCACCAGTGGTCGATATTAACGAAAAGATCAGGGAATTAAAAGGAAAATTAAATAATGCCAGAAACATTGTCGAAGCCATCGACATCTTGTTACAATTTGAACGATTCGTCAAGCGCCAGGGGTTTATGAGAGCCGATGAATTTAATACTGAGTATGGAAATTTTTATAGGGATTTAAATCAAATTCTTATTCCAAAAGGTCTTGTCCTTGAGTGGGCAGGCAAAGATAGGCTTTTTTTGATTTACAAAATTCTGAGAACGGATACTTATAAGGGATTTAGAGGTCCCATCAATTTATATGTGGGAAAGTTATTAAATGGAGCTAAAAATAGGGTACATGAATTGGGGGGGCTTTTTACAGGGATCTTTAGGACCTATTCTGTTCTGCACGATGACCGTTTAAGATACTTATCTGGATTATACTTTAGACAGGTAAGGACAAATTATAGGCACAGATATGTGGCTCAATTAAGGGCCGACCAGAATGTAGTTGATTTTTTGACACAGTTTCGCATAAATTTACTTTCAAAAAAATTTAAAGGTAAAGAAGAGGAAATGGCGGACAGTATTTATTCGTATCAGACTTTTTACTATCTTGCACAACATGAACGTAGAGAACGGCGAAGTGGCAGTCTTAAAATCGACTTAGATCAGGAAAATAGGGTCAATCATGCTTTTGCCCTTGTTTTTTCTAATGATCCAATATACGGTCTTTCTGATATAGCATTATATGCTGCTATAAAATTTTCAGGATCGGGTTCAGACGATTTTTGGGAAATATTATGTGGATTGGCCCAAAGTAAGGAGAAAGAAAAAGTTATGGCCTGGCTTGGAGAAGTGCTTAAGAGCGATCAAGCTGAAGAATTGATTCGTGAAAGGGCAACGTCCTATTATGTAAGCGAGACAGGAAATAACCCAATCCAATATTTTACTAAAGTTGAATTTAAAAAGGCAAAACCACGAGTTAGGCAAGAAACAACGCAAGTGCCAACCAAACTGCCGCAAACAACATCAATTCAGTATGAACCCTTATTGTATCCGGTTGTTAGATGGATTGGATCAAAAGTAAGGCAATATCTAGGAAGAACTATAATTTTAACTGTACCCGCACCCCAAGAAGAACATGCAGATGTACAAACAGATGTTGGTGCTCCGGTCGTTGTCACTACTGTTAAAACCGCAGAACAGTCAGGAGCTGCCGTTACAGTAAGTACGGAAGCCCAAGAACCGCATACGTCCAATTTTGAAGAACAAAAAGCAACAATAAGGAGCATCTTTGAAAAAAGAGAATTTATTGAAGATTTAATTCTTCAAGCTAAGAAAGAAGCTGATGATCCATATCAAAGTATTTTGGATAGTTTTTTATATTTAATCAATGCGGAGCAACTGGAAGGTTTCTCACTCAGGGATCTGCAAAGAATAATTCTTGAAGTGATGCAAGAAAATGAATTTGAATATTTAAATAAATATGCTTCATTTCGTGCATATTTCAATTCCGTTTCTTCCGTACGGGAGCCTGAACAAAGTACAACTGCTACGCCATCCCCGCCCGTTAAGAAAACCCTCGAGTTTGACTTATATATTCTCAAAAACGGTCCATACATCGATGGTTCAAGAGGAGAAATAGACCAGAAAGCACGCCAACAAGTAGCTGCCGAAGCCAAAATAGCATTTGAAGTTGAATCTGGAATAAGAGAAAATCGCGCTGTTCTAGGGCGGGTTGCTCAAAGTGGATTTCGAGGAATTTATCGGAGGGACATTCGCGGCAAATGGACTGTTCATTTTAGGTATTTTCATGGGGAAAGGCCTAAAATAGTAATCATTGCCATTGCGCCCAGAGCGGAAACACATACTCAGAGATTTGATACTTATAGACAAGACTATACAAAAGATAAGATGGAAACTTTTGCAGATTTTGAATCACGTGTTGAAAGTTTGGGCGCTGTAAGCATCAACGAAGAAAGAACGGATGATGCCATGATAAATGGCGGTATTGATTTAAATTCCGCCAATATGGCCATGACCATCAAACGTGACGGCAATGGGGTGGCGTTGCCTTTAGACCAGCAGGACATGTCCCAATTAAACAATATCCAGGGCTTTGAACCTCATATTCTTGAAATAACTCCCGCAACTAACCTGCCCATTTTTAAGATGATTGGTGCTTGACCTTGCTTTGGACGTTGGCCTTGGCGCGCAATTGGGTCATGAAGTTAATGAGGATCTGGTTGCGTCCCTCGGCACTGAGCATTTCCCGGAAATTTTCTTTATCCGATGCAAACTGCGCATCATCGGGCTTTTCCATTTTTTCCAGATAAATGATCGCAGGACCCTGGGAAGTTGAGACAACGCCGCTTAATCGCCGTTTCGTATTGAGCTCGTCAGCTTCCTGTTGGAATTCTTCAATCAAGCCTGTATTAGCAATATAGTCTTTACGGCCAAAGGCTGGTGTTTCCTCCACTTTGAGCCCCAAGTCCTTGGCCGCTGTTTTGAAATCCTTGGTCTTCATCGCTTCAGTCAATGCCGTGAGGGACTTGTCCGCTTGCGGCTTGGCCAGGGCAAAGCCTTTTTCCAGTAATACGGCATCCTTGACTTTGTCCTTAATGTCCTGCAATGGCGGAACCGCAGATCCATTTTTCTGCTTTAACTGTACGATTTGCCAACCATCCGGCGCCTCTAAAGGCGGTGAGTATTCACCGGGTTTCATGGCAAACAATTTCGGGATGATGTCAGGGTTGGAGGCAAAGGTCAAAATGGGCTGCTCCTGGGTAAAGGGGGCCGAGGTTTTGACTTCTAATTTTAACTGTTTGGCGACGGCATCAAAACTGGCGCTGGGTGTCAGTTCTTTAGAAAGGGTGTCAGCCAGGGCCTTGTCCTTGGTTTGGACATAATTAAGGACAATGGTCGGTGGCATGCGGAATTCTTCCTTGTGCAGGTCATAATATTTTTTTAACTCGTCATCACTGACCTTGGCATTCTTGCCAAAATCCGAGGCACTGAATAAGACATAGGCCAGGGTGATTTTTTCATTACGCTTTTGGTATTCTTTCTTTAGATCGGCGTCACTGAAGACCTTGTCAGGTGCCACCTCATCCAGCAGTTTTTTGATCATCAGCTGCTTGCGGGCCCCTTCTTCAAATTCATGGGTCGTGCGGTTGAATATGCCTTGGTTTTGGACAATTTCTTCGTAAAGGGTCTGGTCGAATTGTCCATTGCGTTGAAAGAACGCAAATGAAGCGATGTAGGCCACTAATTCCTGGTCGCTGACTTGAATATTGCGTTTTTGGGCTTCTTTGATCAGCATAAGCCTGTCCCAAGCTTCCTGTTCCATGTCAATCTTGTTGCCATTCTTAAAGAATTCATCGCCATAGATCCTGATGGCCTGGTCGCGGGCATCGTAATAAGCATCCTGGAAATCCTTGATGCTGACACTGTGCCCGTATATCGTGCCGGCGCTATTTAGGGTATTATCCAAATGGTAAGCAGTGCCAAACACACCGAAGGAGAGGATAATGACAATGGCGATTATCCAAAGAATGGTTTTGTTGACACCTTTTTTGCGTAAAACTTCCAGCATAAGCACCTCATGGTTATGATTGTATCGGTGGTCAAATACCAACGACACGAAGAATTCTCTCAAAATTAATTTGGCCATTATAGCGGAGTCAATCGTGTTTGACAAGTAAACCTTCACATAAACAGGAATAAACAGGAATTTCGCAATGAGACGACATTTATAAGAGACGCCATTAATGGCGTCTCTACGATGGGTGTCTTATTGCGAATTCCTGAAATAGAAGAAAATAACTTTACTTATCCATGAGTGAATGTATAATTAACGGCTTATGAAGAAATTGAAATTAGGTTTGCCCAAAGGGAGCCTGCAGGACGCGACTGTCGCCTTGTTTGAGAAGGCGGGCTTTAAGGTGGTTGTGTCCACGCGTTCCTATTTTCCCCAAATTGACGACGAGGAGATTTCGCCGGTGCTTTTGCGTGCCCAGGAGATGTCCCGCTATGTCGAAGATGAGACCCTGGATTGCGGGATCACAGGGGCCGATTGGATTGAAGAAAATTCTTCGCATGTGGCTTCGTTGGCCGAACTTTTGTATGCCAAGCAAACCAGCACTAAGGTCCGCTGGGTCCTGGCTGTGCCTGAGGCTTCCTCAATTAAGTCTGTGAAGGATTTGGAAGGCAAGAAAATCGCCACGGAAGTGGTGAATGTCACCAAGAAATATTTGGCCAAACATAAGGTTCATGCGGACGTGGAATTCTCCTGGGGGGCGACGGAGGCCAAGGTGGCCACGGGTTTGGTCGACGCTATCGTTGAACTCACTGAAACAGGATCTTCCCTGCGTGCCAATAAATTGCGTATTGTTGACACGTTGTGCGAGTCCACCACCCAGTTTATCGCCAATAAAAAAGCCCTTAAAGACCCCTGGAAGAAGGACAAAATGGACCAAATCATTTTGCTCTTAAAAGGGGCCTTGCAGGCCAAGAACATGGTGGGCCTCAAGATGAATGTGGAGCGCAAGAATTTGAATAAGATATTAAAGGCGGTCACTGCTTTGCGCAATCCGACTATTTCACCCTTGGTGAACGATAAATGGGTGGCTTTGGAAACGGTCATTGATGAAGGTACCGTGCGTAAAATTATTCCCGCCCTTAAGGAAGCTGGGGCTGAGGGGATTATTGAATATTCCCTCAATAAATTGATATATTAAAGTAGAGACGTGAAATATTAATCCGTAGAGCGCCATTAATGGCGTCTCTACTTAAAAGGAAATAAGAAAATGCCCTGCGGTAGAAAAAGAAAATTAATCAAGATCCGGACCCACAAGCGTAAAAAATTACGCAAAGCCTTACGCCATCTGAAGAAGAGAGCCACTCGCTAAGACGGGAGGCACGTATGGTTTTTGGGCAATCTCACCGAGGCCTTGGGGCCGGTAGATTGGCGCTGAGTGTGGTTGTGTTCCTCTCGCTGTTGGCTGTCACTGTCCCTTCCTATGCCTGGGACCTGTCCCTTGATGCCCAAGCCCAGGGACTGGCCCATTATATCATGGCTGTCTGTCATGACCTTAATGGCGAAAGCGCCTTGGCGATTAACGAATATCAGGAATCTGTAAAATTGAACGGTTTGGAGCCGGCCCCCAGGTTAAAACTGGGGGCTTATTATTTACGGCTCAATGACATCAAGGCCGCTCAAGAAGAGCTGACCGCCGTCATCCGTCTTGCCCCCCAGGATACCCAAGCCCACTATTTATTGGCCCTCCTGTATTCTTCAGAGCACAAGTATGATTTGGCCGCATCCGAATATGAAATTATTCTTAAAATGGCCGCTAAAGATGATCCTCATAATTTGGATGCCCATCTGTATTTGGGGCAATTGTATTACGCTCAAGCAAAATACCCTCAAGCCATTGAAGCCTTTGTGAAAATCCTCCAATTCGATCCGGTCAACACCTCGGCCCTTTTTTTATTGGGATCACTCTACGCAGATACCCATGAGCCTATGAAGGCCATGGGCCTTTTTCACCAGCTGTTGCAACTTGAGCCCGAGAATAGCGAGGCGCTTAACTCGTTAGGCTATATGTATGCTGATCAGGGCGTTCATCTCGATGAGGCTGTAAGGATGATAGAAAAGGCCATCGCCATCGACCCTGCCAATGGCGCTTATTACGACAGCTTGGGGTGGGCGCTTTATAAAAAAGGCCGGTATACGGAAAGTTTGACCGCGCTAGAGAAAGCTGCAAGTACCATTGACGATGAAGTGCTTTACGATCATTTGGGTGACGTGTATCAAGCCTTAAAGCAATACACGCAAGCGTGTCATTATTGGCATAAGTCTTTAACGCTAGACCCGCATCAAATTTCAGTCCAAGAGAAAATTAAAAAGTTATGCATAGCCTCACGTTAAGTTCCCCTGCCAAACTCAATCTTGTTCTTAATGTTCTAGGCAAAAGGCCTGATGGGTTTCATGAGCTGCGTACCATTTTTGAGCGCATCAGCCTTGCTGACCAAATCACCCTCACACGCACATCAGAAGATAAAATCACTATCCGTTGTGCCCATCCCTTGGTGCCACGTGGTCCCAAAAACTTAGTCTATAAAGCAGCCATGATGATCAAAAAGGATTTTTCAATTTTCGAGGGCCTTGATATAAATATTATAAAAAATATACCCGTAGCTGCGGGTCTGGCAGGCGGCTCCAGTAATGCGGCAGCAGTTCTCATGGGCTTAAACCAATTGTGGGGATTGGCTTTGAGTCCTTCCCGGTTGGTGGCTTATGCCGGAAGGCTGGGGAGTGATGTGGCTTTCTTCTTATATGATGCATCCTTCGCGCTGGGTACGGGACGGGGGGAGATCATAAAGCCATTGGAAATTCAGACAAAATTATGGCATGTGCTTGTCACACCTAGGGTTAAAATGTTGACCAAAGATGTTTTTGGGCGTCTTAAATTAAATTTGACAAATAAAAGGGATGATGTTAATATTTTGCTTCCCTTTTTAAGAAAAGGGAATCTGGGACGACTGGCAGGGGCCTTGTCAAATGATCTGGAGCCTGCCATTTTGTCGTTAAGGCCGGATTTTATTCATTTGAAAGATAAATTACTCGACGCTGGAGCTATGGGTGTTTGTTTCTCCGGCAGCGGCCCGTCGGTTTTTGCTTGTGTGCAGTCACAGAAACATGCTTTAAGCCTCCGGGCGAAATTAGACAGGCGTTATACTCAAAGCTTTGTGGTCAGCACTCTGTAGTCTTCTGCCCGGTGGTGTAATGGTAGCACCCGAGAATTTGGATCTCGTTGTTCAGGTTCGAGTCCTGGCTGGGCAATTATAGAATGTGAAGGAACTTGAAAGCGTAATGACTCAATTTAGGGCGATTATTTTGGCGGCGGGTCAAGGCACGCGGATGAAGTCCGAAATACCGAAAGTTTTGCATCACGTATGCGGCAGGCCGGTGCTTGAATATGTTCTGGATATAACAAGAAAATTGCGTTCTTTGAAAACGTATGTGGTGGTGGGCTACGGAGCCCCAAAGGTCAAAGATGTTATTGGCCAGGGTGTCCAATTTGTCCTGCAGGACCGGCGGCTTGGCACCGCGGATGCCGTTAATCGCTGTGCGGCACATTTGAGAGGATATCGAGGGACGGTTTTAGTGCTTTGCGGGGACACGCCATTATTGTCTACAGCAACGGTGGCGGTCTTATTAAAACAGCATGAGCTCTCAAAGGCATCTGCGACGGTATTAACGGCGACCATTGGCTCTCCGCATGGCTACGGACGGATTGTGCGGGATGGCCAAGGTCATTTTCAGGCCATCCGCGAGCAGAAAGATGCCTCGAGCGCTGAAGCAAAGATTAATGAAATCAACGTTGGCGTTTATTGTTTTAATTCCCAAGATCTCTTTAGAATTCTAAAGAAGGTCAAGCTTAATAGCGGCAAAAAGGAATTTTATTTAACAGATGTCATTGAGCTATTGCGGACGGAGGGCCACAACGTCCGTGCCCATAGAACTCAGGATGAGACGGTCGCCTTTGGGATAAATACACGGGAAGACTTGGCCCAAGCCCAAGTGATTATCAGGGGCAGGATCCAATCCAAACATATGTTAGCAGGGGTGACCATTATTGACCCCTTGACGACTTTTATAGAAGCAGGCGTCACCATTGGCAGGGATACGGTCATCCATCCCATGACATTCATCCATACGGATGTGCGTATCGGGAAGAATTGCAGTATTGGTCCCATGGCGCGGATCCGCTCCGGTACATCAATCGGCAATGGGGTTGAAATAGGAAATTTTGCAGAAGTCTCGCGGTCGACCATTGGCCCTGGCGTCACCCAAAAGCATTTTTCATTTTTAGGGGATGCCGTGTTGGGAGCTGAGGTCAATATCGGCGCCGGTGTCGTGACGGCTAATTATGATGGTGTCGAAAAGTCTAAAACCTATATCGGCAAAAAGGCGTTCATAGGTTCAGGTGCGATTTTAGTGGCGCCGAATACCATTGGCCCCAGGGCGATGGTGGGGGCTGGTTCGGTGGTGGCCAAAAACAAAAATATTCCGGCGGATATGGTGGCGGTGGGTATACCGGCGCGGGTCATTAAAAAAAGAACGTAAGGGTGATGACTAATCGCCCGTACATTTGTTAAAAGGGATATCATGAGTAAATTATCGGTCTTGGGAGGTAATGCTAACCCCGCGTTAACAATGGAAATTTGCCAAAGGCTGGGTATTAAGCAGACCGAGGTTTTTGTGGGGGCTTTCAGTGAAGGCGAAATCCGCGTCCACATCAGAGAAAATATTCGCGGGCAGGATGTGTTTATTGTCCAGCCGACCTGTCCGCCGGTCAACAACAATTTGATGGAGTTATTGATTTTGATTGATGCGGTTAGACGTGCTTCCGCGGACAGGATCACGGCCGTCATCCCTTATTACGGTTACGCGCGCCAGGACCGCAAGGACCAGCCGCGGGTACCCATCACCGCCAAGCTTGTGGCCAACTTGATTGTAGCGGCCGGTGTCAACAGGGTTTTGACGATGGATTTGCACGCGGCCCAGTTGCAGGGATTTTTTGATATTCCGGTGGATCATTTATACGCCATCAATGTGGTGGCCGAGTACTTTAAAGAACGTAAGATCGGCGATTTGGTGGTGGTCTCTCCCGATGTCGGTGGTATTAAGATGGCCCGGGCCTATGCCAAGCGTTTAAACGCGGGTCTGGCCATTGTGGACAAGCGGCGCACCTCACCGGAGAAAACAGAACTCATGCACATTTTGGGTGATGTGAAGGACAAGAATGTGGTGATGGTGGATGATATCATTGCCACCGCCGGGTCCTTGGTTGACGCCGTGCAGGGGCTTAAGAATTCTGGGGCCAAAGGCATTTACGCGGCGGCCAGCCACGGGGTGCTCTCCGGCCCGGCCCATGAAAGGATCACCAACTGCAAGGAATTGCTGGAAGTGGTCATCACCAATAGTATTCCTTTAAATAAGGAGATCCAAAACCCTAAAATCAAACAGCTCTCGATTGCGCCCCTGCTGGCCGAAGCCATCGCCCGCACGCACAACGCAGAGTCTATCAGCAGTTTATTTGAAGAAATCAGAAACTGACCCCGACGTAACGTCGGGGTCATCCTGAGCCAACTGGCGAAGGATCTCTAAAAGAACAACTGCCATGTATTGCTGTTCTATATGAGATTCTTCGCTTCGCTCAGAATGACAGCGAGGAAAAGAAAATGGAACAGATTAATTTCGACGTTCAAATCAGAAAAAATACGGGATCTGCAAGGTCACGTCAGATGCGCCGTTCCAATTTAATCCCGGGGATCGTCTACGGTGGCAATGCCAAACCAACGGTGATTCAGGCGGACCGCAAGGCCTATGATCGTATTTATCGCCAGCATGCGGGTGAAAGCTTGATCTACCATTTGAATCTGGTGGACGGAGACAAGAAAGTCTCTGATTTTCCGGCGATCATCAAGGATGTCCAGCTTCATCCGGTCACCGATGAGGTCATTCATATTGATTTTAACCGTATCTCTCTTGATAAAGAAATTGAAATCAAGGTCAAGGTCGTTGTCAAGGGCGAGGCCGTCGGTGTCAAGAAGGACGGGGGGACCCTGGAGCATTTGATGTGGGAACTGGATGTTATCTGCTTGCCGACCAACATCCCCCATCACCTGGAAGCGGACGTCACCAATCTGGGCGTGCATGATTCCATCCACGTCAAGGACCTGGTGCTGCCCCAAGGGGTGCGTACCAAGCATGATCCTGAATCTGTGGTCATTACCATCGCCGGTTCGATGCGTGAAGAAGTGGCTGCAGCCCCGGCTGAAGGTGAAGCCGCGGCCGCTGGTTCTGAACCTGAAGTCTTGAAGGAAAAGAAGAAGGAAGAAGGGGAAGCTGGTGCTGCTAAAAAGGCCGATGGGGCCAAGAAGGACGACGCTAAGAAATGATGATTAACTGCGTCTTTGCGAGGAGCGCAGCGACGAATCAATCTTTAAAAGAATTAATTTTGTTGAGATTGCCGCGCCCTAAAAAGCAGGGCTCGCAATGACACAGAAAAAATTAATTGTGGGTCTTGGCAATCCTGGGCCACAATATAGCTGGACCCGTCATAATCTGGGCTTCTTGGTTCTCGAGGCCCTTTCAGGGCGTCAAAAGTCCAAGTGGGGCAATTCGGTCAGCAATCACGGGATGCTGGCCAAGCTGGTGCTGCAAGATATTGAATGTTCTTTGTTGATGCCGATGACGTTTATGAACCATTCCGGATTGTCCGTCAAGAAACTGGCGGAGAGGACAGGGACGTCCGTAGAAAATATTTTGATTGTGTGCGATGATCTCTCGCTTGACTTTGGAACAATAAGGATCAGGCCTTCAGGGTCTGCTGGAGGCCACAATGGCCTGAAATCCATTATCCATGAATTAGGCTCCAATCAATTTGCCCGTCTGCGGATGGGTATTGACGCCCCTCAAGGGGCAGGCGATACGGTTGATTATGTGTTGGCGAATTTCACCCCGGCAGAAAAAAAAGCGTTGCCGGAATTTATAAATCATGCACTAGACTGCGTCACATGCTGGGTGACCGAAGGTGCACAAGTTGCAATGAACAGGTTTAACTGATTCTGACAATAATGGAAGGGTAAAATGATGAACAAGTATGAATTAGTTTATATTGTTGACGCCCACGCGGCGCAAGGGACCAAGGATGAAATCGCCAAACAGGTGGCGGATTCGTTGGCTAAAACCGAGATCAAGGTCATTAATAGCCAGCTGTGGCTTGACCGTCATAAGATGAGCTTTCCCATCCAAAAAATCATGGAAGGCACCTATTATTTGCTAAGTCTGGAAGCGAAAACTTCGAGTCTCACCAAATTGCAGGGCATGCTCCGCATGAACGAACAGATTTTGCGCTTCTTGACCGTTAAGGCGGATGCCCCCAAGGCTTGAGAGAGCGATAAGCCTGTCTAAGGAGAGGATTGTCACATGGCCAGTTTAAATAAGGTTTTATTGATTGGGAATTTGACCAAGGACCCGGAGTTGCGCTATACGCCCAACGGGACGGCAGTGACCAATCTGCGTATTGCGGTCAACCGTAAATTTAAGGACCGTACCGGTGAATTAAAGGAAGATACGTGTTTTATTACGGTGACGGCTTGGGACAAGCAGGCCGAGATTTGTAACCAGTATCTTCAAAAGGGAAGGCCTGTATTTGTCGAAGGGATATTGCAAAGCCGTTCCTGGGAAACCGGGGATGGCCAGAAACGCAGCACCATCGATGTGCGGGCCGAGCGTATTCAATTTCTTGGCGGTACGAACAAGCCCGAGGGGGCAGGGAACACGGAGACAACAACCAAAGACGCCGGTGATCAGGACACAGTGATTTCACCGGAAGATATAGCTTGGGAGGAGTAATAACATGGAAAGAAAATTTGCTAAAAAACGCCCCACAGACAGAAAACCTTTTAAAAAAGATGGTGATAATAATGGCTTCGGCGGCAGGGGCGGAGATGGAGCGCGCCGCGGGCCGCGTCCTCCACGCATGTCCATCCCCAAGGGCACGGAGATCAATTATAAGAACATCGCTTTTTTACAAAAATGTTTAACAGAGCGTGGGAAATTATTCTCCCGCCGTCTGACCAGTGCCAATGCCACCCAGCAACGCCAGATTACCGTGGCTGTAAAAATCGCCCGATTTTTGGGCCTGTTACCGGTTGGGTCAACCAGGAGAAAATGACGTTCATTGTAAAGTCAGAACTCAGAATGACAATTAAGGAAAAATTATGAATATTATCCTCATGGAAAATGTAGAAAAGTTGGGACAGGTGGGTGATGTTGTCAAGGTCAAAGATGGCTATGCCCGCAATTATTTATTGCCACGTCAACTGGGTATGCCGGCCACCGCAGGCAATGTCAAGCGTATCGAAAAAGAAAAGGCCAAGCGTCTTGCTCAGTATGAAACGGAGAAAAAGGAAGCCGAAGCTAAAGCCGAGCAGTTAAACAAGGTTTCTTTGACGGTTTCCGTTGAGGTCAATGATCAGGAAAAACTTTACGGGGCGATTTCTGAATCTGATATTATTGAAGCCATGCATAAGGAAGGTCTGGAAGTTGACAAAAAATACCTTGTCCTCGAGAAGCCGATTGACGATCTGGGTATTTTTGAAGTGGGCGTCAAACTTCATCCGCAGGTGATCGCCAAGATCCGCTTGTGGGTCACTAAGAAAAGTTAAAAAGTCACAAAGACACAAGTCATAAGATATAATTCTTGGGACTTGTGACATGTGACCTTGTGACAGACAAGAATTAATTATGGATCAAATCACCAGATTGCCTCCCCAAAATATCGACGCTGAAAAAGCGGTATTAGGGGCCATGATGATTTCCGAAGAAGCTATCGGGGTGTCCATTGAACACCTCGATAGCTTTTATTTTTACGAGACCTCCCACCAAAAGATTTTTGACGCCGTCCGGGAGCTCTATGCCGAACGCAAACGCGTCGATATAATCACCCTCTCCGATTGGCTTAAAAATACAGGACAATTAGAAAGTTTGGGAGGACTCTCCTACCTTTCGCAATTAGCGGATTTTGTGCCTACGGCCGCCAATGCCCAATATTACGTTGACATCGTCAAGGAAAAGGGCATCCAGCGGCAGTTGATCAAAAATGCCACTGAGATCATCACCAAAAGCTATGGCGTTAATGTCGATATCGACGAGTTGGTTGATACTGCCGAACAGCTCATTTTTGAGATTGCTGATGCCAAACAAAAACAGCAGGCCGTGCACATCAAGGAAATCATCAAGGGCACCATTGAAAATATCGACCTTTTATACCAGCATAAAAAATCGATTACCGGAGTGCCGACTGGATTTACGGATTTCGACAGCAAAACTTCAGGTTTGCAAAAATCTGATTTGATCATTATTGCAGGACGCCCTTCGATGGGCAAAAGCGCCTTCGCCGTTTCCTTGGCGGAAAATGCCTGCCTCGAGCATAATGTCCCGGTGGCCATTTTTTCACTGGAAATGTCCAAGGAGCAGCTGGTCCAGCGTATGCTTTGCTCACAGGCCCAGGTGGATGCCCATAAAGTGCGCACCGGGTTTCTTTCGCCCTCTGATTGGCCCCTGTTGACCAAGGCAGCCGGACGGCTATCTAATGCGCCGATGTTTATTGATGACACACCCGCCATCTCCATGTTGGAGTTGCGGGCCAAGGCCCGGCGTCTAAAGGCCTCTCAAAACATTGGCCTTGTGATCGTGGATTATTTGCAGCTGATGCAGGGGCACACCAAAACAGAAAGCCGTCAGCAGGAAATTTCCGAAATTTCCCGTTCTTTGAAGGCTTTGGCGCGCGAACTGGGGGTGCCTTTGATTGCCATCAGTCAACTCTCACGCGCGGTGGAAAGCCGTCAAGACCACCGGCCCCAGCTTTCTGATTTACGCGAATCCGGGGCCATTGAGCAAGACGCGGATGTGGTGGTGCTTTTGATGCGCGAAGAATATTACAATCCCACTGAGGAAAACCGCGGTATCGCGGAGGCTATTATCGCCAAGCAGCGCAACGGACCGACGGGATCAGTGAAGCTTAAATTCTTTAAAGAGTTTGTCAAATTCGTAAATCTAGAAGTGGCCCATCATGAGTAAGAGTTTATAAATAGTAGCAAAGCAAGTTGACAGCCCTATTGTCTGTATCTATAATTGACCCATGCCCAAAAATAATATTCTATCGCTCGCCGTTTTAGTACTTTGCACTGTTTTGTCAGGGACAAAAATCAGCTTTGCTCAAGCAGTTACGGATAATTCCAAAGATACCCAGATTGAAGCCGCGCTCAAGGCCCAGGAAAATGCTGCAACAGACACGACAGGAAATGCAACGGCCAATGCGACCGGGAATGCGGCGGATAATTCAACAGATAATACAGCTAGTGTTAATGCTTCCAGTGAGCCACAACCAACCGTAGCGGTCCCTGATACTAATGCCCAACCCCCTCAAGCAGCGCCGCAGCCATCGGCTAAAATAGTCAAGGCCATTGATATTCAGGGTAATAAATCCATTGGGATCGCTCAAGTGTTGGCCAGAATTAAGACCCGTGTGGGAGAAGAGTATTCGGATGCGGTGGTGAGTGATGATCTCAAGCGTCTGTACAACACAGGGCATTTTTCTGATGTGCAAATTGATCACGAAGATTTAGATGACGGCTATAAAGTGATTGTGAAATTGAAGGAAAAGCCCATTGTCGATGAGATAACCTTTTCTAAAATACGCTACTATAATCCGCGTGCTTTGCTGAACAAAATGAAAACAAAGAAGGATAAGTTCCTGGATAATAAGACACTTAAGGACGACATTAATACCATTGAAGATTTATATAAGAAAAAAGGTTTGACCCAGGTCAAGGTGGATGTGGAGAGTTTTATTGATGACACCACCAACAAAGCCAGTTTGCATTTTATCATTCGCGAAGGCTTTAAGGTCAAGGTCAAACGTATTTATGTTTATGGCAACATTGCCTATCCGGACAAAAAAATTATCAAGGTAATGAAATCCCGTTGGGCGTGGCTTTTTGGTTCTGGCCTGCTTAAAGAAGACGTTTTGGATGATGACATGAAGGCGATCCAGGCTTTTTATGAGCAGAACGGTTTTCTTGATACCAAGGCCACCTACCAGGTTGAGCCATTGTACCAGGGCTCCGTGAATGTGAATGTCACCATCCAAGAGGGCAGGCGCTACTATGTGGGTGATGTCAGCTTCCTGGGCAATTCCATTCTTTCGGATTATGACATTAAAAGCCATCTTAAGAATCTTCAAGAGGGCAATGTCTTTAGTCATGAAAAGATGGAGGAAGATCTTGGCAATGTGCGGGAGGCCTATTTTGACCGCGGCTATATTTCAGCGCTCATTGAGGAAGCCACTTCTTTTAATTCAGACACAGGCAAGGTAGACATTAAGATCAGCATCAAGGAAGGGCGACTGGCTTATATCAATAAGGTCAAAATACAAGGCAACGCCCATACGCGGGACATTGTTATTCGTCGGGAATTACGCATGTATCCCGGCGACCAGTTTGATGGAGCCAAATTACGCGTTTCCAAGCAGCGTTTGAAAGATTTGGGCTATTTTGAAGATGTCGGTTACGATATCGAAGATACCGACCAGGAAGATTATAAGGATTTGATCGTGCAGGTCAAGGAAGCCAAGACCGGCAGCTTCTCTTTTGGCGGTGGTTACAGCACGGTGGACAGATTAGTGGGATTTGTGGAGGTAGAGCAGAAGAATTTTGACATTTCTAACTGGTCTTCCTTTACGGGTGGTGGTCAGGATTTACGTTTGAGGGCCCAGATTGGCTCCAGCCAGCGCAATTTATTGTTAAGTTTCACCGAACCCTGGCTGTTTGATCATCCTATTTCCGCCGGTTTTGACGCCTATTTAACAGAGAACCTTAACGATGGTTCCACTGGCTATGATTATACCCAGAAAACAATCGGTGGTGACCTGCGTTTGGGCAAGGCCTTTAATGATAATCTTTCGGTGGGAACAGTCTATCGGCTTGAACATATCAATATCAGCAATATCAATTCGGGGGTTTCCGAAGCTTTATTGGAGCAAGCCGGAAACAGCCTGGTCTCATCCCTGGGATTTAGCGTCACCAATGATTACCGCGACAGTAAGATATCTCCAACTTCTGGCTGGTCTGTAACTAATAATGCTGATATAGCCGGCGGCCCGCTCGGTGGGGACAAGAATTTCTGGCGTGTGCAGACTAGCGGTGAGTATTATATCCCGGTCATGATTCATGATGTGAAGACCGTGCTTGAGATCAGCGGAAGAACCGGTATCATCGAGTCTTACCCAAATACTCCTGATGTTCCAATCTTCGAACGTTATTTTACCGGTGGTCAAGATTCCATCCGTGGTTATGATGAGCGTGCCGTCGGTCCACTTGATCCGAACACCAATGATGCCATCGGTGGTGATGCGATGCTGCTCGGCAGTGTGGAATATACGGTCCCTATCATTGAAATTATCAAGGGGGCTGTATTTTTTGATACTGGTAATGTGTGGGATAAAGTCCGGGATTATGGTACCGGAGGGCTCAAATCCGGCACCGGTGTCGGGCTTCGTGTCAAGACACCCATTGGCCCCATCAAGTTGGATTATGGTATTCCGTTGGACAAGGAGCCTGGCAATACGAGTAAGAATGGCAAATTCTATTTTAGCGTCAGCCGTGGATTTTAATTAGGGTTAATTTTAATAGAAATAACAGGAGGATCATATGAAAGTGTTAAAAGTATTAGGGTTGGCTATTTTATTTGGGATTATGTCATCCGGCTTGGGGCTGGCCGCTGATTTGAAAATTGCTTTTGTGGATTTAAGTAAGGTATTTGACGGCTATCAAAAAACAAAGGAATTCGACGCGGTCCTGCAATCCCAGGGTGAAGCATTTCAAAAAGACCGCGATGCGATGATCCAGAAAATCCAGGATGCCCAAAGCAAATTGGACTTGATGAAGGATTCTGAGAAGGCATCTATGGAAGCGGACATTGAAAAGCAAAAAAATGCGGTGGTGGCCTATGACAAGGAAAAACGCACGGAATTATCCAAGAAGCGCGATGATAAGGTGCGTGAAATATTGACTGAAATCCAAGGTATTGTCAGTAATTTAGCTAAAAGAGAAGGTTACACCTATGTGTTAAACGACCGTGTCATGATCTACGGTGATCCGCAGTATAATGTTACGGACGAGGTGTTGAAGACTTTAAATGACAGTTACAAGAAGTAATTTACCCGTCACCCGGATCAGCGTTGCTGATATTGCCCAATTGGTTAAGGGAGAATTGATCGGTGACGGAGGAAGCATCATCAGCGGTTTTTCAGGGATTAAAGAAGCTAAAGAAAATGAACTGACTTTTTTGAGTAATCCCAAATATGAGCCTTTGCTTCTTGACTCCCAAGCGGGTGTCACCCTTGTTCCCCGGCAGATTTCTTGTCCGGGGAAAACTCTTATCAGGGTCGATAATCCGTCGATCGCCTTTACCGAGGTGGTCAACCACTTTTTAAAAGACGCGCCTGATTATAAACCTCACGGCATTCATCCATCAGCTGTTATAGCACTTGGGGCCAAGCTTGGGCCCAATGTCTCTGTCGGTGCGCATACTATTATTGAGGATGGTGCTGTCATTGAAGAGGGTAGCGTACTCTATGCCCAGTGTTACGTGGGGCATGAAGCACGTTTGGGAAAAAATTGCCTGATTTATCCCCAGGTGGTCATCCGGGAGAAAGTGTCCATTGGGAAGAATGTGATCATCCATAGCGGAACGGTCATTGGTTCTGATGGATATGGATATGTCAGCGTCAATGGCGGCCATCTTAAGATCCCGCAAGTAGGCACGGTTCTTATTGAAGATGATGTGGAAATTGGGGCGAATGTGGCCATTGACCGCGCGCGTTTTGATAAGACTATCATCGGTGAAGGGACAAAAATTGACAATCTGGTGCACATTGCTCATAATGTGACCATCGGCAAGCATTGTTTGATTGTGGGTCAGGTCGGCATCTCGGGCAGTAGCCGTATCGGCAACCATGTGATTTTGGCAGGGCAGGTGGGGATTGTGGGCCATTTGGAAATCGGCGATGGGGCCATTGTCCTGGCCCAGTCCGGTGTCAGCCACTCCATTAAACCCGGCGAACAAGTCTTCGGCTCCCCCGCCCATCCCGTCAAGGTAGCGCTCAGAAACAACGCGCATATCCAGCGGCTTGAGAAGTATGTGGAGACCATCAAAGATTTGAAAAGACGTATTGAGGAACTAGAGAAGAAATAAAGACATTTGTCATTTTAACCCGCGAAAGCGTGAAACTCTGTTCTTTATAATATGTCATTTCCCGTGAACGAATGAAAACTATTATGTTTTCGAAACGGGATATTTTCGCCGTCCACTTCGGTTTACAACAAATTTTTTCTAAAGTTTCTCTTCATTTGGAAAAAATTTGTCGTAAAACCTCGCGGACATTTGGCGAAAAATCCCTTAATGTTTCGAAAACACAATAGTTTTCATCCGTTCACTAGCAATATAATAAAATAGGAGACAGCACCCTATTTTTAGTTTTGGCAAATTTGTATACGCGGGTGGATGAATAGCTGTAATATTTAGTGTTCGGCACATTCAGGAATTTTTCGCCAAATGTCTTGTTTATTTTACGATAAAAATGTTCCAAATAAAGAGAGTCTATCAGAACATTTTTGTCGTAAATTAAACAAGACGGCGAAAATATCCCGTGCCGAACACTAAATATTACAGTTATTCATCCACCCTGCGTTTGGATTCCCGCTTTCGCGGGAATGACAGTTTATTAAAAATGGGAAAGACATATTTAGGTAATTAATTATGAAACAGAAAACAATAAAAAATCCAGTCACACTGTCCGGCATCGGGCTGCATTGCGGTAAGGTGGTGCGGATGACGATGAAGTCGGCAGGGGATAATGAGGGGATTACGTTTATCCGGATGGATTTGCCTGGCAAGCCTGTGGTCAAGGTATCGGCGGCCAACGCGGTCATGGATGAGAAGGTCACGCGTTGCACAGCGATTGAATGTCAAGGGGTGCGGGTTTATACCATTGAACATTTTATGGCGGCTTTACATGGTCTTGGGATCGATAACGTGACCGTTGAGATCGATGCCGAAGAGCTTCCGGGGATGGACGGCAGCAGTTTGGAATATCTGAAAGCCTTGGAGAAGGCGGAGATTCTTGAACAACAGGCGGACCAGCATATTTTTGTCATCCAAGAGCCGATTGTCGTTTCCAACAAGAATTCGACCTTGGTCATGGTGCCGCATGATCACTTGAATATCTCTTACACCTTGGATTACGATCATCCTCTTTTACGCTCCCAATTCTATTCTCAATCCCTGGACAGGGCTTCTTTTATCAAAGAGTTGGCCCCATCCCGGACTTTTTGCCTTGAGTCCGAAGTTGATGCCATCAAGGCCCAAGGTTTAGCTAAAGGCGCCAATTATCAAAATACCCTGGTCATGTCCTCTCATGGCCCCCAAGAAAATACATTGCGTTTTCCCGATGAATGTGTCCGCCATAAAGTCCTGGATATTGTCGGTGATTTATTTCTCTTAGGCTTCCCTGTAAGGGGGGCCATCTATGCCACTAAGAGCGGACACGCCTTAAACCGGGCCTTGGTCAAGAAAATCGAGGCCCAGCGCCTCAAATATACAGCAACGGCCTATCCATCGGCAAAGCCTGGGGCCACGGGACGCGTTTTTAACATCAATGAAATCATGAAAATACTGCCCCATCGCTATCCATTTTTGTTTGTTGACAGGGTCATTGAGATCGATCCAGGTAAAAAAGGGATTGGTATCAAGAATGTGACCATCAATGACGGTTTTTTTCAAGGGCATTTCCCCCAAAAAGCGGTCATGCCGGGGGTCATCATGATTGAGGCCATGGCCCAAACGGCAGGCGTTGTGGTATTGACCAGCGGGGCACATAATGGTAAAGTAGCTTTATTTATGTCCATCACAGATGTGAAATTCCGCAAGGTTGTTTATCCTGGCGACCAATTATTGATGGAAGTAGAAATTATCCGGGACCGCGAGCGTACCGCGCATGTTAAAGGGGTCGCACGGGTGGATGGAGAAGTGGCCATTGAAGCGGACATGATGTTTTCGTATACAGATGCGCATTATCTAAACAGTTGAAAGTATGAATTATGTCTAACAATATCCATAAAACAGCCATTGTGGGGGAACACGTTAAGGTGGGCAAGAATGTGTCCATTGGGCCTTATGCGGTGGTGGAGGGTCATGTGACCTTGGGTGACAATGTCACAATCGGCGCTCACTGTGTTGTCGAGGGAAATACCACCATTGGGAATGGGTGCCAATTATATACGGGAGCGGTCATTGGTTCTCCACCCCAGGACAGGAAATACCAAAAGAAGGACAAGGTCTATTTGGTCATCGGCGCCAACAATAGTTTTCGTGAATATGTGACGGTCAATCCCGGCACCATCGAAGGCGGGGCCACCACGACGATCGGCAATAACAATTTATTTATGGCCTGCTGCCATGTGGCCCATGACTGTATCATCGGTAATGACTGTGTTTTGGCCAATTATGTGGGGCTCTCCGGTCATGTCACCATTGAAGACCGGGCGGTCATTGGCGGTTTGTCCGGTGTCCATCAGTACACGCGGGTCGGATACTTATCCATGATCGGTGGCTGCTCGAAGGTCAATCAGGATGTGGCGCCTTTCTCTTTAGTGGATGGCAATCCTGCGACGCTCAGGGGCCTTAATATCGTGGGATTAAAGCGCGCGGAGATCTCTTCGTCCAGCCAAATGGCATTGCGCCGTGCCTTCAAAACCCTTTTTAATTCCGGCTTAAACCGTAGCAATGCCGTCCTTGCGGTCAAAGAAGAGCTTAATGGGCTGCCTGAAGTCCATCGGGTCATTGAGTTTATCCAGATATCCAAACGTGGCATCTCCTAATTCAAAAACCATAGGTCTCATCGCAGGCAATCGCCAATTTCCTTTTCTCTTTGCCAGGGCTGCCCGTGACCAGGGCTATAAAATTGTGGCGGCCGGCATTGTGGGGGACACCTCTCCTTTATTATATTTCTGGGTCGACCAATTCAAGTATTTTAAGGTCGGGGAATTAAAGAGGCTTTTTGAATATTTTCGGCGCTTAGACGTCAATGAAGTCATTATGGCCGGCCAAGTCAACCAGGATAATTTGTTTAATCCTACCGTTAGATTGGATGCGGAGTTTCAGGCCCTTGCGGATGCCCTGCGCGACCGCAAGGCAGATACCATTTTTTCCGCTGTGGCTGACCGTTTGAAGGGCGAGGGGATGACCCTGCTTGATTCTACATTTTTATTAAAGAAATATTTGGCGCCCCGTGGCACCTTGACCAAACGGGGGCCATCAGTCATTGAGTTAATGGACATTGAGTTTGGCCTCACGATCGCCAAATTAGTGGGGGGCATTGATATCGGCCAGACCGTCGTTGTTAAAGAAAAAGCGATCGTGGCCATCGAAGCGATGGAAGGCACGGACAAGGCCATTGCCCGCGGCGGCCAAATCGCCCGTCAAGGGGCGGTCGTCATCAAAACTTCCAAGCCCGCCCAGGATAACCGTTTCGATGTGCCTGTCATAGGCCCACGGACCATCCAAACCATGGCCAAGGTCAAAGCCGCTTGCCTCGCCATTGAGGCAGGAAAAACCTTGATCATTGACCGGGAGAAGACCGTAGCCCTGGCCAATAAATCAGGCATCTGTTTGCTGGCAGCCTAATTTTAAAGAAGGCCGTTTATCTGATAAAAATGAAGGAATCGGCACATTCTAATCAATGATAAAACTGATGAAATTTTAAAGAAGGTCGTTTATCTAATAAAAATGAAGGAATCGGCACATCCTAATCAATGATAAAACTGATGGAATTTTAAAGAAGGAGATTTCTATGCTTCATGTGAATCGCAGGATCAAAGATATGTTGGGGTCAACGACCCTGGCCATTACCGCCCGTGCCAAGGAATTGCAGGCCCAGGGGCATGATGTGGTCAATTTTGCCGCCGGAGAGCCGGATTTTGATACGCCGGATTTTATCAAGAAGGCGGGTATCAAGGCCATCGAAAACGGCGTTACAAAATACACACCATCAATTGGGACGCTGGATTTGCGCGAAGCCATTGCAGCCAAGTTTCAGAAAGACAATGGCCTTGTCTACAAGCCCGGCCAGATCGTCGTTTCCTGTGGTGCCAAGCATTCCCTCTTTAATATCATCCAGGTTTTAGTCGACGACGGTGATGAGGTCATCTTTCAAGCGCCTTACTGGGTCAGTTATCCTGAAATGGTCAAGACCGCGGGCGGCCAATCGGTGATCATCCCCACCAATGCCGCGACCGCTTATAAGATCACCCCTGATTTATTAAAGAAACACATTACGCCCAAGACTAAAATATTGATCATTAATTCTCCCTCCAATCCGACGGGAGTGATGTATCAAAAGCAAGAACTGGCCAAGATTGCCGAGATCTGTGTGGCCCACAAGATTTATGTGATTAGTGATGAAATTTATGAGAAATTGATTTATGATACTGATGAATTTAGCTCGATCGCATCTTTCGGTCGTGAAATTTTCGACTTGACGTTGACTGTCAATGGTGTGTCTAAAGCCTACGCCATGACCGGCTGGCGGATCGGCTACGCAGCTGGGGCCATGGAGATCATGGAATATATCAAGAAATACCAGGACCATTCCACGTCCAACCCCACTTCCATAAGCCAGGTAGCCGCTCTCGAGGCCCTGAAAGCGTCGCAAGAGTCGATTGATCAAATGCGTCTGGTTTTTAAAAAGCGGCGTGATTTGATGTTGCAATGTCTAGATCGTGTGGGACAGCTCTCCTACATCCGTCCTGAAGGTGCTTTCTATGTGTTTTGCGATTTTTCTAAGGTAGGTGATGCGACCGTGATTGCCAAGCAAATGTTGGATGAAGTCAAGGTGGCCGGGATCCCGGGCGATAGTTTTGGAGCGCCTAATTACATCAGGTTTAGTTTTGCCACCTCTGAAGCGCGCATTCAGGAAGGCATCAGGCGCGTCTCAAAGTGGATCATGGATCATTCTTCCCTAACGGTTAAATAGGTTATGTTAGAACAAAATTTTCTTTTGCGGGAACTCCTTTTGCTGAACATTCAAGAAGGGGCTTCTGACTTACATTTGACCGAAAATAGCCCGCCGATATTCCGTATTGATGGCCGGTTATCTCCCCTTAAAACTTCCTCCTTGAGCCGAGAGCAGATCCAGGGAATGATTTTTGATGTCCTTTCTAACGATCAGAAGGCCAAATTTGAAGCGGATAGAGAACTTGATTTTTCCTTAGCATTGACAGGGTTGGACCGGTTCCGGGTCAATGTCCATATGCAGCGCGGCTCTGTTGAGGCCGCTTTCCGGCGTATTTCGTTATTCATCCCTTCCATGGAAGAATTGCAACTGCCTCCCGTCATTGCGGATTTGGCCCGAAAGCAAAATGGTCTGGTGTTGATCACGGGTCCCACAGGGACAGGTAAGACCACGACCATGGCCTCCATCATCAATTTAATCAATTCCGAACGTTCGTGCATGATCATGTGCATTGAAGACCCTATCGAATATATTTTTACGAATAAAAAATCGGTCGTCAAGCAGCGCGAGGTCTATCGGGACACCAATTCTTTCGCGGAAGCCCTCAAGCGTTGCTTGCGACAGGACCCGGATGTGATTGTGGTAGGGGAGATGCGTGACCTGGAGACCATTTCAACGGCCTTGACTGCCGCGGAAACAGGACACTTGGTGCTCGCCACCGTGCACACGCCTGATGCCCCGCAGACCATTGAACGTATCATTGATGTTTTTCCACCGTATCAACAGCAGCAGGTCCGCTTGCAGCTTTCTTCAGTCCTCGAGGGAGTTATTTCCCAAAAATTAGCCCCCCGGGCCTCAGGCAAAGGCCGCATCATGGTGCCTGAGATCATGATCGCCACCGCAGGTGTCCGTAATATGATCCGCGAAAGGGCGGTGGAACAGTTGCGCACCGCCATTCAAACTGGCGGACAAGTCGGTATGCGTACCTTTGACAAATCCCTCAAAGAACTTCACGATAAAGGCATAATTACCTATCAAACCGCTTTGAATATGTCGACCAACATCAATGAATTAAAGTCTTTAATGCAGAAAAGTTAGAAAGGTGGTTGCGTATGAGTCATACCGTAACATTATTGCCAGGGGACGGCATCGGGCCTGAAGTGACCAATGCCATGCGCAAATGCGTGGATGCGACAGGTGTGAAAATAAATTGGGAAGTGCATGAGGTCGGCGAGAAGTCCATGCAAAAGCACGGCAAACCGTTGACGGATGAAGTGCTGGAGTCCATTCGCCGCAATAAAACCGCCATCAAAGGGCCTATCACGACACCTATCGGTAAGGGCTTTCGTTCGGTGAATGTTCAGTTACGCCAGTCGTTGGATCTTTTTGCCTGCGTGCGCCCATGTCTCTATTATGAGGGCACCAAGACCCCCATCAAGAACGTGGATTTAATGATCTTTCGTGAGAATACGGAAGATTTATATGCCGGCATTGAATTTGAGCTTGGGACCCCTGAAGTCAACCGGTTGCGTACTCTGATCAATGAGATGTCGCCTAAAAAGATCAAGGAAGATGCTGCCATTTCCATCAAGCCGATTTCTGTGAGTGGCTCTAAGCGTATCGTGAAATTTGCTTTTGAATGGGCCTTAAAGCTTGGACGCAAGAAGATGACCGCCGTTCATAAGGCCAATATTATGAAATTTACCGACGGTCTTTTTTTACAATGCGCCAAGGATGTGGCCAAGGAATATGAGGGCAGGATTGAATTTAATGACAATATCGTGGACAACATGTGCATGCAATTGATCCAATACACATTTCTTTATGACTGTTTGGTTTTGCCCAACCTGTACGGAGACATTGTCTCAGACCTCTGTGCTGGTTTAGTCGGTGGTTTGGGTGTGGCCCCAGGGGCCAATTACGGCGATGAAATCGCTTTATTTGAACCCGTGCACGGTTCAGCGCCAAAATATGCCGGACAGAACAAGGTCAATCCGACAGCCACCATTCTTTCCGCAGTCTGGATGTTGCGTCATCTCAAAGAAGATGCCGCTGCTGACCGTTTAGACAATGCGGTGCGTACCATTTTAAAAGAGGGCAAAGATGTGACCTATGATCTAAAGTCCGACCGAAGCGATCCCACCGCCATCGGCACCATGGAGATGGCCGAGGCCATTTGCAAGAAGCTGTAGCCGTTCCTTCTCCCTTGTGGGGAAGGTTAGGAAGGGGGAATAAAATCCCATTGTAGATATTTAAAGCCGTTGGGAGCCATCCCCAGCGGCTTTTTTATGAAACTCGTAGTTCACTTTATTGCCAGCTATTTGGCTTCAATTTATTCTTTTTGCTCTTCTTACTCTGTGTCAGGGGAGAGCAGTTATTGTCTCTTCGGCACGGGATATTTTTTCCGTCTGCTTCGGTTTACAACAATAATGTTCTAACAGACTCTCTTTATATGGAACATTATTGTTGTAAATCCTCGCAGACATTTGGAAAAAAATCCCTGAATGTGCCAAAGAGACAATAACTGCTCTCCCCTACAATATGTTCAGCCACCTTCGCAAAAAGAATAAATTGAATCCAAATAGCCAAGACATAATTACAGGTACATCTATTGAGCAATCTATGGCATTTTAAGGAAGGGATTTGTTCTTTTTGCGACTGTTCTTTTTTAGCCAAAAGTTTTTGTTGTTGAGGGAATCCTTAAGCCGAAGGGCTTAAGGATGTCTGAAATGTTCGAGCCTAATCCGCTAGAGGCGGATAAGGCGAGTTTTTCAGACACCGAAATAACAGAGAAATTTTTGGCGTTAAAAAAACGTAGCCAGGAGCAAAAAGAACAAATCCCTTCCTTAAAATGCGTGCTACTATTGTTAAAGTAATTCTTAATACTGGATTCCCGCTTTCGCGGGAATGACAATCTACTAAAGATTAATTTAACAGTGTATTATGAGTATATGTATGGAAAGCATGCGTCAGGGAATAATAATCGAAGACTGGGGACTGGTTGAATACCGGGACGGCTATGAGCGGCAGAAGGGGTGTGTGCAGAAGGTCTTGGGAGGGGCGGGGGACCATTTGATTTTGTGTGAGCATCCGGCGGTATTGACGCTTGGTCGAATGACAAACCCCGATAGCCTGCTTTACCAGCGTCAGGATATTGAATCGCGAGGGGTGGCCATCACCAGCATCGATCGCGGCGGGGACGTGACATTGCACGCGCCCGGGCAATTGGTCGTTTATCCCATTTTTAATTTAAATAATCAGGGCAAGGACCTTAAGCTCTACATGGAAAAGCTTGAAGAAGTTGCGGTTGATTTATTGAAGAATTTTGGTATATTGGCAATAAGCATTCCAGGGCAAAGAGGCGTGTTTGCAGGGGCCGATAAAATCATTTCCATAGGGGTGGGTGTCCGCAAATGGGTGACTTATCATGGTTTAGGGATCAATGTTAATACGGACCTTTCCCTTTTCAATTTAATTAAACCCTGCGGCCTCAATGTGCGCATGACCTCTATGCAAAAACTCAAAGGCCACGCTATACCCATGAAGGATGTCAAAGCACGTGTCGTTCAACTATTTAACACATATTTTTGCTCCTGAACTGAAGTAGGGTCAGAGGGGCAAGGGATAGGAACACTTGACTGATATTATTTTACCTGAATTAGGCGAGGGGATCACCAAGGCCACCATTGCTTGCTGGCATGCGGAAGTGGGTGAAGATCTCGTTGCCGGACAAGAAATTTGTGAAGCAGTTACGGATAAGGCTTCTTTTGTGATTGAGGCGCCGGCCCGGGGGAAACTTAAATCCATATCCGTTGCTGAGGGCCAAGAAGGCCTCGTTGGTGCTGTGTTGGGGACAATCGAGTAAATTATGGCGGAAATCAAGCACAAGCGCGTCTTGTTGATGTATATTTCACAGGTTTCCGGCCATCGTCAGGGGGCAGTGGCGATTGCCAAGTCCCTTAAAGCCCTTGACCCTGATTGCGAAGTTTTGAGTATCAATGGATTTGGGTATACCTATCCATTGATGGAAAAAATCATCAACACCACCTATATGGGTGTGATTAAACGCGCACCCAAAATTTGGGAATACCTTTACGATAATCCCAAGATCATCAAGTTTTCTGAAAAATGGAAACAATCCATCCATAAGTCCTCCCATAAGAAATTAAAACCATTGATAGATGAATTCAAGCCCGACGTGATAGTCTGCACCCAGGCCTTCCCTTGCGGCATGGTCGCGGATTATAAAATGAGTCATCGCTTGGGCCTGACCATCATTGGCGTGTTGACCGACTATGCGCCGCATTTATATTGGCTGCATGAGGGAGTGGATTCCTATGTGGTCCCCTCCCAGGAAGCGTGTGACCGTTACGTCAAGGAGGGTATCGCGCAGGACCGTATCAAGATTTTTGGGATTCCCATTCGCATGAAATTTGCCGAGACGAGCGGCGCAGATATCATTGCCCGAAAATTGGGACTAGACCTGAATGTTCCAACTATCCTGATTATGGGAGGCGGCCAGGGTTTGGGCCCAATGAAGGAGGCTGTTAAATCCTTGGTACGGTTGGAGCGGGCCTTGCAGCTCATTGTTATTTGCGGTACCAACGTTAAATTGGTCAACTGG
>CAZKUL010000017.1:0-27617 GCA_964555945.1 uncultured Planctomycetales bacterium | reverse complement strand
AACGGGATGATCCTCAACTAACATTCATGTAAAACTTTACCGGACAGCAATGATATGATACTTATATTAAAAGCACACAACAGGCTTTTATATGAAGAATATTTCTTTGATTTGCTTAATTTTAAACATTTTTCTGACCAGTTCCATCGCGTTCGGGCGCACGAGTCCGATTTTTATTGCTTGCAGGACCGTAACTAGCGGCCTATCAGCGGATATTAAAATTTATCCTGCCTCCTGTGCTGATCAAGCAGTCATTTCCAAGTGTAAAACTGCGCCTTCAACTTCTTCAAACCTGGTTCCAATTGTTCATTTTACCCCACATTTATGGACACTGGCGCCTGGTATTTTTGTGCCTTTGATTGCGGGAAGAAATAAATTAAAAGCAATTTTAAGTTACCGTTTTCCGGAAAGCGCTCTTTTGGCAACTTTTATTCCCATAACATGCACAGGACATGCTGGTTATGGGAAATCGTAACCGTCGACGGAAATTTTGACCGTCAGGCTGGCACTTGCGTCGATATATGCTATCTTTGTTGTAAGGACTGTTGTCCTTTATAAGGTGGCAAACTTGGGGAAACCCAAGGACGCAAAGGATCGAGCCTAAACCATGAACCATGCGGTACATGGCAGGGTAGTCGAGCTGCATATTGGGCCTAAGAACTTCCAATAACCCAAATGTTAGCTCGTTTGACATCAACAAACGTGGGACACAGTTGGGTTTTTTTATGGAAAAAGTAAACTTGACCACCCAGGTAAAAAATATGATAAAAAACGTCATTTTTTCGCTTTTCACTTTTATTTTAGGCCTTCTCTTATTGATGCAGGACCAGGCATTCGCGACGACACCTGCCGTTAACTATGACATTGTCTATATCCGCGCTCCGCGTTTCGGGGACAATCAAAGGACCTACATTCCTGAGGTCGACTTTCCGACCAGTGCCGAGCCCGGATCAGACCTGGTGCTTTTACATCCTGATGGCACCCAAGAAGTGTTGGTCCCAGGCGGCAAAGGAGCTGTGTTGAATCCCCATGTTTCATTTGATGCCCAATGGGTTTATTATGCGTATATGTCTAAAGCTACCACTATTAATTACAACAGCGGTCTTGGTGACTCAGGTTCTGATATTTTTAAAATCAACCTGCAAACCCGCCAGATCGTCCAGTTGACTCATGGAGAATCAACTCCCAATACCGGGACCCCCCAAATACCAAACCATAACCCGCCAGTCTATAATATTACACCCTGCCCTTTACCAGGAGGCAAGGTTGTTTTTGTTTCAAACCGTAATCTTTTCGCGACTCCCAGGGGTGGTGTGGCCTTTCAATTATTTGTTATGAATGATGATGGGTCAAATGTCCACAATATCGGTTACATGAATTTAAGCGCTGCCCTTAGTCCTGAAGTCTTGATGGATGGAAGCATTGTTTTCTCCAGTCATGAGAATGAAGGGGTGAGAATTAATCAAGCCTGGTCGTTATGGGACATCTGGCCTGACGGCCGTCAGTGGAGGCCGATATTTAGCTCTTTCGAAGGGAATCAAGGGGCCAGTCACTGGGAAACTCAAAGCTCCGATGGGTCCATTGTCTGGGATGAATACTACAATTTAAATAACGGCGGTTTTGGTCCGCTGTTTAAAGTCCCATCAACTGTTCCCGCGGATACGATCCCCTTTGGCAGTCCATTCCCAGCTTTAGATCCTAGGTTTCCTGCCATAAATCAAACATTTTACCAGGGCTCGTTTGAACCCTATGGGTTTACTCCATTGACAACATTTGTCAGTGATCAAGACCAGGTCTCGCAATTGCTTCCAGGCACCAGCCAATACGCGGGTAAGGTAACAATGCCCGCTGCCGCGCCCAATAATGATTTATTAGTCGTCTATTCTCCCGGGCCTGTCCATATGTATAGTTTCCCTGCGATCAACGCGGGTATTTATATTTTACCGGGCACTCAACCCATCAGTAATCCTAATCAACTTGTTCTCGTGTATTCTGACCCCAATTATAATGCCTTAGAGCCTCACGCTGTTGTCCCTTACCAATCGATTTATGGCATCCCTGAACCAGCAACAATCCCAACCATTGCCAATGACGGTTCACTCAACCCCGCGCTTCCCGCGGGAACACCTTTTGCTTTGATCGGGACATCCACCCTCAACCGCCGGGACACAAGTCCAATTAATAGTCCTACCGGTGGCATCGTGAACCCAAAAGATCCCTATGATGGTTGGGACTGGATGTTGGAAAATCCTTCCACGAATTTCGTCGGTCAAGGAGCTGAAGATGGAAAATATTCCAACAGTGATGTCTTCGGCATTCGCATCCTGGCTGAGGAACCGAGATCAAACAGTGAACCAGCAGTCGGTGTCAGTTTTTCTAATGTTGCCTCGGAACGTTTCCGGATTATAGGTGAAATACCCGTATTAAAATATGACGGCAACGGCAATCCTATCCTGGACAGCGATGGCAACCCTGATACCAGTTTCCTGGCTAAAATACCCGCGGATGTGCCCTTTACCTTCCAGACCATCGATAAAAATGCCATGAACTTGAACATGGCCCAAACCTGGCACCAATTACGGCCCGGTGAAGTCCGCAATGACTGCGGCGGATGCCACGCCCATAACCATCTGCCCATGGCCTTTAGCACCACAGCCGCGGCCAAACCGGAATATCAAATACCTGATTTAACCAGCCATGCACTGTTGTTTACCCAGGATGCTAACGGCAACACGAACACTGAATCCAAACCCACCAGCCAAACCGTGGAATATTACAGGGACATCAAACCCATATTGCAACAGTCTTGCATCCAATGCCACAATACTAACACCGCGCAGACTGCGTTCCTAAATTTGAATGATACTTCCATTGTTGGTGGAGTAGAAAATACTTATAACATCCTTGCCAATGACCCGACCGGCAAATATGGTGGCTATACGCCGATTTTACCGCACGGATATGTTGACAGCAACAATTTGTCCCGCTATGTCCGTTTTTTCCAATCCCGACGTAGTCTTTTGGTTTGGAAAGTATTTGGTCAACGTTTGGACGGCTGGCATAACGGCACCATCCCGGAAGAAACAGTCCAAGGTGATGCCTCAACCCTGGTACCAGCCAATGCACCCCCGAATCAATCCGATATTCCTTATACCGGCACCATTATGCCGCCACCCGGCTCCGGTGTCCCTCCTTTGACTGCGGACCAAAAATTGACCATTGCCCGTTGGGTCGATTTAGGCTGTCCAATTGATATTGGTAATACTGGCTATGGCTGGTTTCTCGATGCAATAGCTCCAACCTTAACGATGGCTTCTCCTCAACAGGACAATAATGCCGGCTCCCTCACTGAAATTTTAATTGGCATGTATGACCTTGAGTCTGGACTGGACATGAGCAGCTTTTCTGTTAAAGCTTCTTTTGAGATCAATGGATCTCCAGCCAACACAGAACTGGCCCCCCAGTTTACTGAATCAGGCGACCATATCTGGAGCCTGCAATTAAATTCACCCATCACTTCAATGACCAGCCAGACCATTACGGTACAGGTCAAAGATTTGCAGGGAAACTTGACCCAGATCCAACGCATCTTCAATGTGGGAACTCAACCCACACCTCTATTATCAATTGGTTCTTTTGCCTATACACCGACTGCCAGCGGAGCCAGGGTTGTTTTCCTTTATAGCGTCAACAATAATTTGAGCGGCACCAAACATATCATGTGGCAGGTTGACAATAAGACACCAGTGGAAGACACCGCCCAAAGCGGATATTATTCGATCCCCAATGTTCCTTTAGGGACGCATACGATCAGCGGGTTTATCAATGATGCTTCCCATGACCTGATCTCCGGTTCTCAGGCCAGCTTTTCATTGACGATAAACCCACTACCCAGCACAACGCCTGCTATTTTTTATAATGGTTATACGACAGGAGCCGCAAGCGCAGGGGCCGATATTACTAAAGCTTTCACGATCATCGATCCTGACCCCAATACCACTGAAACTATGACAGCCACCGGCATGCCTATAGGCGCCACCTTGACAAACACCGGCGGACGCAATTGGCTGTTTAACTGGCAAACAGCATCACCTGCTGATTTTGGGACTTTTTTTATTACATTTACTGCTTACAATGGCTTCAACTCTTCCGCACCGGTTACCATACCTTTTACTGTTAAGCCGACTGTGCCGACAGTGAATATCACCGCCTCCGCCGGGACAGGCGGGACGGTTTCTCCAGGAGGGACGGTACCCACTCCCACTGGAATCAATGCGATTTTTACGGTTATACCCAATACTGGTTACAATATCAAACAGGTGCTCGTTGATGGCAACTCGGTGATGCCTCTTGCATCAGGTAATACATACACCTTTAATGATGTAGAAACAACCCACACGATAAGCGCCAGCTTTATCGGACAAATTGAAACCCTCACCGCCAGCACCGGGCCATGGGGCACGATCAGCCCCTCGGGTTCCGTGCCTGTCAATTATGGGTCCAGTCAGACATTCACTCTTACACCTCACACGGGTTACGACGCACATTTGACCGTGGACGGCGTTCCCGTCACGTTGACCGGCAATAATTACACGTTGAGTAATGTAACAGGGACCCATACTCTGGTCGCCAGCTTTAGCTTACAAACAGAAACACTCACCGCCTCCGCCGGCACAAATGGGTCCATCAACCCATCAGGGTCAATAACTGTCAATTATGGCGCAAGCCAGACATTTACCCTGACACCTAATACGAGCTATAACGCCACTTTGACTATAGACGGCAGTGCCGTTGCCCTGACCAATAACACGTACAACTTGACCAACGTGACCAGGGCGCACACTCTCCTGGCCAACTTTACCTTAAGCCCAAGCGTACCCGCTAATCTTATGGCAACACCCGTTTCATCCACCCAGGTCAACCTGGCCTGGAGCCCCTCCAGCGACGTTGTGGGCGTCAGCGGCTATAAGATTTACCGCAATGGCACGCAGATAGGGACATCCCCTACAGCGTCCTACACGGACACCGGACTGACCGCGGTGACAACCTACAGTTACCAAGTTAGTTCCTATAATGCCGTAGGCTATACCTCTTCGCTCTCGGCCAGTGTTTCGGCCACGACAACACCTGCGCCTATTAACGGGGCCTGCGGGCCGGCCAACGGTATTTTTACCAACACCCCGCCGGCATCAGGACTTTGTTCTGTGGGTACGGCTTCCCCAGGCACCTTGAGCGGTCCCACCCCTTGGGCGTGGACTTGTATGGGCAATTATGGCGGTACGAACGCCTCCTGTTCAGCTTCTTCTGTACCCAATATTCCCACGAGCGTCACAGCAACGGCTGTTTCAGACACGGTCATTAATTTGACTTGGGTCGAAACAACGGCCCCTGCAGGTGTCAGCGGCTATAAGGTATTTCGTAATGGTACCCAGATTGGGACGCCGACAACAGCTTCCTATTCTGATACCGGCCTGACCGGCTCAACCACGTATTTGTATACCATTTCGGCGTATAATTCCGGGGGCAATACCTCGGCCCAATCACCGGCCATTGCCGGGACAACGCTCGCAGCGGCTACCAATGGTACCTGTGGGGGTGCTAACGGCATCGCTGTGACCAGCCTGCCCGTGGCAGGCCTTTGCAACACAGGTACAGCATCGGGTGTGACAGGAAGCGGCCCATGGTCCTGGACCTGCAGCGGCAGCAACAATGGCACCGATGCGGCCTGTTCGGCCCCCTTAGGCGCCTTGTCGCCCAACGGATCCATACTCATGGCCGGTTCAGGCGGCAGGCTGGTGACAACGGCCGGCACATGGACCTTTGGGACAACAAAGTCCAGCGGTAACTATCCCATATTATTAAATGGAGTACCGGCTGCAGGCGGTTATGCAACAGAATTATATATCAATTACCAGGGACAGATTTTCGCGGAAGCGGGCGGCCAATGGTATGCGTGGAACGGCTCAGGTTGGGCAATGGCCGGCTCCCCCCTTGCTGTTAACGGCACCTGTGGAAACACCCCCGGCCTTTGCAGCGTTGGAACATCCTCAAATCTAAATGCATCGAAGGGTTCCTGGGCCTGGAGCTGTACCGGAAGCAACGGCGGTTCGACCACAGGCTGTTCGGCTTCCTTAAACTATCTATCTCCGAATGGTTCCATTTTACTGGCAGGGACCGGCGGTGCGCTGGTGACAAGTGATGGTGTATGGACCATTAGTAGAACATCGGTCTATGCCGGTTATGCGCTATTATTGAATGGGCAATTTGTCGGTCAAGGGATTGAACTCTATATAAATTTACAAGGGAAGCTCTACTCAAAGGACAAGTTTAACAGTTGGTGTCTATGGACCGGCACAGGTTTTACAGCATCCAGTTCCCCGCTTCCCACGCCAACGGGTTTAACGGCCACCGCCGTTTCCCCGACCCAGATCAATTTGTCCTGGACTCTCCCGTCCAACAGCGCCGCTGTGACAGGGTATTTTATTTACCGTAACGGCATGAATGTGGCCAGCAGCACAACAACTTCATTCAGTGATACCAGTTTGAAGGCATCCTCAACTTATAGTTACATTTTAATGGCCTACGACGCCGCGGGTAACCACGCCGATATGTCGGTTTCTGCCAGCGCCACGACCCTGGATGTCCCCGATACTACCCCTCCCAAGGTCCCAACAGGATTGATGGGTACTCCTGTCTCCGCTTCCCAGATCAATCTGACCTGGACCACTTCTACGGACAATGTCGCTGTAGCCGGCTACAAAATCTATCGCGACGGCAGCCAGGTGGGAACCAGTGCCACGGCTTCCTTCAACGATACGGGATTGACCGCTTCTACCACTTATTCTTATTCGGTATCTGCCTATGATGCCACAGGTAATGGATCGGCCCAATCCAGCGCCGTCAGTGTCACCACGCGAGCGACGACCACGGCACCAAGCGTTCCAACCAATCTCACAGCCACGGCTGTTTCTACCACCCAAATTAATCTGGCCTGGAGCGCGTCCACCGACGTCGCAGGCGTAAGCGGGTATAATATTTATCGCAATAGCACAAAGGTTGGGACCACTACAACAACTTCCTACAATGACACTGGATTAAACGCTTCTACAGCCTATACTTATTCTGTGAGCGCGTATGACGCGGTAGGTAATGCATCCGCGCAATCTTCCAGCGTCTCCGCGACGACACCGGCAGCGCCTGTGAACGGTGTCTGCGGACCATCCAACGGTACAGTGACAACAACCCCGCCGTCAGGACTCTGTTCAGTTGGTAGCGCATCCCCCTCTATTTTAAGCGGCGCAGGCCCATGGTCCTGGAGCTGCCAGGGCAGCAATGGCGGAACCAATGCAAGTTGTTCAGCTTCTTCGGCTAATCCCACAACCGAAATCATCACCGCCAGCGCAGGCCTCTGGGGCAGCATCAGTCCTTCCGGATCGGTGAGTGTCAATTACGGGGCCAGCCAGACCTTTACTCTTACTCCAGAAACATGCTACAGTGCCCAATTGACCGTTGATGGCATCGTCGTCACATTGACGAACAATACCTTTACGCTCACCAATGTGACAGCGGCCCATACCCTGGCCGCCACATTCCCTGCCATCCCAGAAACCATCACCGCCACTGCAGGCAGCCACGGAACCATCAGTCCTTCCGGATCAGTAATAGTAAATTTTGGCAAAAACCAAACATTTACGCTGACACCAGATACTGGTTTTACTGCTTCTTTAACCGTAGACGGCACGGCGGTCACATTGACCAATAATACCTATACCTTGACCAATGTGACAGCCGCCCATACCCTGGCTGCCAGTTTCGATTTATCAAACACCCCTCCCTCCGTGCCGACGGGTCTGATAGGCACGCCTACCTCTGACTCCCAGATCAATTTATCGTGGAGTGCCTCTACGGATAATGTGGGTGTGACCGGCTATAAAATCTTTCGCGACGGCAACCAGGTGGGCACGAGTGCCACCCCCTCATACAATGATACGGGTTTGGACGCGTCCACCACTTATTCTTATACGGTCTCTGCCTATGATGCCGCAGGTAATGAGTCCGCTCAATCCAGCGCTGTAAGTGTCACGACGCGAGCGACACCGACAGCCCCAAGCGTTCCGACCGATCTTGCAGGTACAGCGGTCTCATCTTCTGAGGTCGACTTGAATTGGACTACATCCATCGAAAAAGGCCCCGATATCCTCTCCCCAACCTTGCATCGCTTCCACTCCTTGCCTGGCGGGACAGCGACCCATTTCTTCCTGATCAGTTACAAGATATTGCGCAACGGCACACAGGTTGGCACAAGCAAAACAACTTCTTATGCAGACACAGGCCTTGCCGCATCCACCACTTATGCCTATACCATTATTGCCTATGACGATGCGGGGAACACCTCTGCCCAATCGACTACGGTGAGTGTGACAACACCGGCGGCCATGCCTTCCATGGGAATGGGCAATCTGTTACCCAGCATGAAATCGCAGGCAATGAACGTATCCCGAGCACCAAGCGTGCCCAACAATCTTGCGGCAACTATAGACGCAGCCTCGCGGGTCAACCTGACCTGGATACCGTCAACGCAGGCTGAAGGAAGAATCATCGGCTATTCTGTTTTTCGCAATGGTGTCCTGATTTCAACTGGCCCATCTACTTCTTATACGGATCCGTTTGTAGACCCGGAGACACCGTATTCCTATACGGTCTCTGCGTATGATGAGCTGGGACATGAGTCGGCGCAGTCGCAGGTGGTGAGCGTTACTACGCCTTAATTGGAACGTGGAACGGGCCGAGACTAGCTCGGCCCCTACGTTATTGGCGAAATTTAATCACCGGGATGATTACCACGAGGAAAATGACTTCGCCGATGACATACATCATCAAGGCATTGGCAACGCCGGAGGTAAATCCATAAGAATGCAGGCCGATGCTCAATAAATTGACCCCAAACCACGCCCACATGACCACGATCATCCCCAGCACCGTCCCTACGGCCATGCCCATGGGACCCAGCATTTTCCCGATGCGGGCGTGAAAAAGTGTGATGTTCCAGAGTACAATCATGAGCGCACCGTTTTCCTTGGGGTCCCAGCCCCAAAACCGTCCCCAGCTTTGGTCTGCCCAGATACCTCCCAGGTTTGTCCCTAAGAAAGTCAATGTCAAAGCCAAAGCCAAAATGCCCATCATGACATTATAAGTATTGTTTAAAACCTCCTGGGGCTTTTTAAAAAGTGCCTGGATAAGCCAGATGTGCCCTAAAATGCCAGCCACACAGGTGGACGCGTAGCCCATGGTGATCGAGGTCACATGCGTGCTTAACCAAAAATTAGAATTCAGCACCGCAATGAGCATTTTTAATGTATCGCCCTCGGCGCTATATTTAGACGCAATAAACAATAGCACCGTCCCGCCCACTCCGGCCACCACAATGCCAAGCCATCGCTTGTTCAACCATTCGATCCAAATGCCCAGAAACACGGCGATCAATGAAACAAAAATAAAAGTTTCATACAGGCTGGATACCGGCGGCCGGCCCATAATAATAATGCGGGTCATTAATGCCGCCAGATGAGGCACAAACCCGGCAATGACCGCTCCCCACGCCAGGAGATACCAACAACGGTTCGTTGACATGAAGGACACGACAAAAAAGAACAGAGCCAGGATATAAAATATTTTCGCGAACAAAAATGGATGATAGCGGTAGTACGCCAATTCCAGGGGGAATTTCCGGATGGTTTTGATCTCGGAGGGACTTAATCGACTTTTCAAGACTTCTAGATACGCCTGTGCGGCCTTATCAAAATTCCCCTGCTGTCCTTGGGTGTAAGCCACCGCCATAGCGCGCCATAACAGGACCAGATGCCGGGTCGTCCCAGACTTAAAATTATCCGCAATAGCATCCCAGGGGCTGATCCAGACGCTTTCGTTGTAACTGGGAGGGATCAGCCCCAAGGCCATGTTCCTATAGCGTGATGACCAGCTATACAATTTAGGAATCATACGCACCATCTGCCGCTGGGCCGGAGTCCATTGGTCTGGCGGTGTTTGGGCCAAACCCCTGACGAAGACGTGGATCTCGCGGGCATGCATGGCAATATCGACGAAGCAAAATTGCTTTTGGGCTTCCGGCAGATTTAATATTTGGGCAGCGCCAGGGGCATCCAAAGTAAAATCCTTTTGGGGCAAAGCAAAAAGAAAATCCTGGGAAAGCTGTTTGTATAAACTCACATTTTCAAAAACCCGCAGGACCTCATTTTCAGAAACACTGCGTTCTTTCTCCGTGATATTATTAACCGACTTTGCTAATTCCAGCAATTTGGGAAAAGCTTGTTCAATTTGTTGGTAAGAATACCTTCGGTTTTGTACAGGCTCTAGGGCCAATGCAATGGCAATATCAGGATTATTGATAAGCAACACTTTGTCGTCCTTCACAGCTTCAGGCGTAAATAACAGGGCCGCGAGCCATGCCACTCCTGAGCGGCCCTCATAGGTATCACGGCCTGAAAATTGGATCAACAAATTACGGGCATAGGTATCCAGAGGTTTGATGCGACCATTGTCCAGGACAGGTATCTGGGCCAATTCCGCATAGGATTGAAGTCCGTCTGCCTGTGTTAAACCCGTAAGCGAGCCTAAGAGGCATAGCGAAAGGAAAAATATTATCGTAATATTATTTTTCATTGGCGTTTACGGCGCAAAGCCGCCGACAAAAAATGCACCACCAAACCAAACAGCACCACAAAGCAGGCCGCATACGGCAAAAAATGCCCGGCGTTCTTGACCACAGCCAGCGTCGAGTATTTTCGCCCCTGGGGGTCTATAAAATAAGAAGATTGATAAAATGTGTAATCCCTGTAGCGTAATGGGTTGTTCATATAGATCCGGGCCTCCTGTTTGGCTCCGGGTTTGATGATTTCGACGATGCTTTCATAACTTTTGGCCACAGCCGTGCCCGGATGGAATTCGACCTTAAATTGTTTTAAATAAATGGTGAACGGCAACGGGTAGCGTTTATGCCGTAAGATAAAATAAGTGTCCCCAACCTTGGTCGGCAGGGTCTCTGCCCCATAAAGTAAAACTTGGGATTTGCCGACTGTCAATACAACTCCGGCAATGTTCTTGTCCCTTTCTTTGACCATGTCTTGGGGCTCCAATGCCTCAATAGCATCCGCATTGATAAAATGTGTCTCCCCCGCGCCTTTGAGTATGGCCTCACAATTCAGGTAAAACTGTTCCACATGGAGTTGAATATTATCCATCTGGATAATATCGCCGGGCTTAACGCGGTTCATGTCATAAGCTGTTACCTGACGGTTTTCCCCCTTGTCTTTCCAAAAGGCTATTTCCCAAGTGTCATAAGAAGCGGAGACATTTGTCCCTTGGCCTTCAGCCAAATCGACGTTCGATTCCGTCATGACATGGAAGGTCACAAAAGCGGAAGCGAAATAAATCAGGATACCCACATGGATGATTTTTCGCCCAATAAATGCCGGGCCATGAAGTCGGCTAAAATGGTTGATCGCCGCAGAGGCCAGGTTCAGCGCCAGGACCCACAAGACCAATTGGCCGCCAGGAAAAGGAAAAAAGCCATGAATTAAAAAGAAAAAAGAATAAAAATATCTCTCCTGTGCCGCATAGAGTCCATGTTCCACCTGGGCGACCGTACCCCAGAAAGTCAGTGTGAAAAGTAAGAGTAAACAAGAAACGGTAATTTTAAGGGAAGATAGTTTGTTGAGCAAAGCGTTCATTTGGGCCACACGGATTTAATTAAGAATAACCCATTATAACCCTTTTGGAGAGACCTAAGAATGAAAAGATAGGAAAAAAGATTCCATACGACCGCCTCTGACTTCCCGTAGAGACGCCATTTATGGCGTCTCAATAAGAAATTTCATGAAGATGCGTTTAAAAGAGAGACGCCATAAATGGCGTCTCTACGAATGGGGATAAAGGGATGGTGTATCTGTGAGGATGACGTTCGGCTGGACTTCTTTAAAATATTTTAGAGACCATTCTGTAGGAAAAAGCATGGCCAGACGGTCTAGATTATCAAGAGCGAGCCCTGCCCCGGTGGGAAGGATGGGCAGCAGTTGGGCTTCGTTATGACTTTCCACCCATCTTAAAATTTTCCAGGGCATAGGATTTAAGTTTGAATCCGCGCCATATTCATCTTTAAGACGATATTGCAAGACTTCATATTGTAAAGGCCCTACGGCACCGAGCAAGAGCATGTTGTTTTTAGGCGTCCGTAACTGAAAAGACTGCACAATGTTCTCCGCCAGCAGGTGGTCCATCCCTTTGCGAAAAGCTTTATATCCCGATGTGACTGCATTCTCCAGAAAAGCAAATGACTCCGGCGCAAAGGTGGGCATTTCAGCATACACAATGTTTGCATCCTCGCTGATTGTGTCCCCGATCCTCAAGTCATTCTTGGTCACGAACCCTACAATATCTCCGGGATATGCCTCGTTGACAATTTCACGGTCACGGCCAAAAATATTATGGGAATCTGAAAGCTTGATATCTTCTCCCGTCCGGGCATGTTTGACGCTCATGTTCCGCGTAAACTTTCCCGAGCAGATGCGCACAAAGACCACCTTGTCCCGGTGCATAGGGTTCATGTTGGTCTGGACTTTAAAGACAAAGGCCGAGAACGCTGCATGGGCCACCGGCACCAAACCATTGAGGGCATGGCGAGGGGTTGGTCCGGTTGAAAATTCCAGAAATCCGCGCAAAAGCAACTCAACCCCAAAATTATTCGCCGCACTCCCAAAAAACACCGGCGTCTGCTTGCCCGCTCGGACCTCATTTAAATCAAAATGCCCCTGGGTGGCATCCAAGATTTCCAACTCCTCGACAACTTCCCTATAAACGCTTTCATGGAGATTACTTTGAACGAAAGGATCACTTAGATCATGGACAGAGACAGGGGCCCGAAAAGCCCCTTTACCCAGTCGCTCGAACATATGGACTTCCTTGAGTCTTCGGTCATACACGCCCTTAAAATCCGGCCCATTGCCCAAAGGCCAGTTGATCGGATAAGCCTTAAGATTCAAGACCTTCTCTAATTCATCCATCAATCCCAACAAGGGTCGGGACGGGCGGTCGAGTTTATTCATGAATGTAAAAATGGGAATGCCACGCTTGCGGCAAATTTCGAATAACTTGCGGGTCTGGGTCTCGATCCCTTTCCCCGCGTCTATGACCATCACCACCGCATCAACCGCCATCAGCACGCGATAGGTATCTTCCGAGAAGTCCTTATGGCCAGGGGTATCGAGAAGATTGAGACGAAACCCGTCATAATCAAACTGCAGCACCGTCGAAGAAATAGAGATCCCCCTCTTTTTCTCAAGCGCCATCCAGTCGGAAGAAGTGTCCCTTTGCCTCTTGCTCGCCGTGACAGAACCTGCCAAACCAATAGCTCCGCCATAAAGCAAAAGCTTTTCGGTGAGTGTGGTCTTACCAGCGTCAGGGTGCGAGATAATCGCAAAAGTCCGCCGGCGCGCTGTTTCTTCGGCAATGGCTGGGTCCATCATAAAAGCTCCTCTAACCCATTGAGTTTGATCTCGTAGATGTCCTTAAGCATATCACCCAACTGACCTTTAGGGTAGCCCTTGCGCGCAAACCAGATAAGATATTGCTCGGGCAGCTCGATCAACAAACTATTTTTGAATCTACCAAAAGGCATGCGTGCCTGACGCAATTTTAAAAAGTAAGCCGGATCCGGTGTCGGATTTTCGGGTTCGTTCATGAGGAATCCATTGAAGGTGTGCCTTGATAAATAAAAACCCCCTGCAAATTGAATAAATACGCAGGGGATTTTTAAAAACCCGAGGAAATTATTTCCCTTTTTTTGGTTTTCTTTTTTCCTTATTACGAGGACTCTTGTCTCCCATAGCACACGCCCTTTCTATGATTTTGATAATGACGCAATTCTACACTTAGAAATAAAATTCGACAAGCAAAAAGCAAAAACAAATCCCTAGAAGCCATCCCAAAACCTGCGACGGAATTCGGCTTGCCCTGATGACTTTCCCCTGCGTCGTTCCTCCTCACCGTAGTCCTGCGACTACGCTTCGTCGTCTCTCCTTGATGAAAGCCATCATGCCAAGCCTCGGTTCTTCGTCGGAGGTTTTGGGATGACTTCTATTCTTCCCAGGCAATGTCTTCGGGGCCCGAGACCGCGGCTGATTGTGCCTCTATCGGCCTTTCAGAGGACGCGGCCGGCTCCGCATCTGCAAAATTATTTTGCTTCTTGGGCAAAAAGTGAACGGCATTGGCCGTAATCCGCACACGGCTCTGGGTCTTGCCATCCTTCTCCCAACGGTCCTGACGCAGACGACCTTCCACAATAATGCCGCTGCCTTTAAGCAAATATTTGGAACAATTTTCGGCCGCCTGACCCCAAACCTCAACGTCAAAATAGGAGACCTCCGTTACTTTCTCGGCGTTTTTGGTATAGACGCGATTATTCGCAATCGACAGGCTGCAAACAGCCTTGCCTGAAGGCGTATATTTCATCTCCGGATCCCGGGTCAAATTACCCATAATGTTCACACTGTTTAAACTCATAGGTTCATCCTTTCCTTAACAATGTTTTTAGCTTTAAGTGTTTAAAGGGTCATTAAATTCAAACCCCTGACATAACGTCACTATTTCACGGTCTATTCTGATTTAAGCTGTTTGATTGGTCATACGATCCCCTCCTTGTCGGTTGATGTTTTCGCGCGGGGGGAGGCGCAGTGTTTTAAAAATTTAGGTCCTTGGCTGATTGCTCAAGTATTATAAGCGAGGGATGGCAGAATGACAAATTAAGAATTGGCCTGCCAGAATTCTTTGGTGTCTAGGTCCATGATGGAGAGTTTAGCGCCGTGACCGGCACCGGTATCCATGGCAAAGACGTTACAGAATTTTTGGGGAACAGATTTTCCATACTTCTGTGTGGGTGTATGCCCGATGTAGACTTCCTCAAAATTACCAAATTTATATTCTGGATTAATGTTTTGCATTTCTTGGGCTTGCTTTAATAAGCTCCTGTCCCAAATAAGGATTTCTTTCGGCGTTTCTGAGACAGGACGGTCCGGGTCAAATCCGCCATGGACAAACAGCCTGTTTCGATCGACAAAATATAGAGACGCTTGGGAAAGAAATCGAATATGCTCCGGCGGCATTCCGTTTTTGTAGGACAGGACCGTCTGCGCCCCTCCCTGTTCCAACCATTCTTGAGGCGCAGAGCCTTCTGTGGCCCAGGTAAGCGCCCAGGCATCATGATTGCCTAGGATGCAAACACACTGCGGTAGCGTTAGGAGCTCATCAATGCATTCTTTGACCTGTGGGCCGCGGTCGCAGACGTCACCTAAACAAATGAGCCGGTCTTCGTGCCTATTGAATTGGGATGTTTCCAAGCATTGCCTAAGGGCGGTATAGGCGCCATGAATATCGCCCATGACAAATGTTTTCATCGTTCAGCCAGTGCTGTCAGGTGGTAAGCAATCATCCCGAAGGTTCCGCAAATAGTGTCATAGACAGCATCCAGTAACGCCGGTGTGCGGCCAGGGACAAAAGATTGGTGCCATTCATCGAAGGCCCCGCTTAAGAATATCAAAAGACCCAAAAATAAGATCGTTGCCAGGGTGACCCGCTTTTCTTTTGAGTAGGCCCGTATTACCAAGGCCCCTAAGACACCATATTCCACAGTATGACATGTTCGATGACACCAAAACACATAGACTCTCAAGGGTATCTTGGAAAGACTGGGTATATGCATCAGTTTTAAAATGATGGATGGAACCGAGGATAGCGTATTACCTGGAATTGATGATAATAAGCATATAAATAAATACCAAATGATGACAGGGAGCCAGTGGAAGAGCTTTTGCTGGGTGCTTATATTCATTATTTGAATCCTGGATCCCCGCTTTCGCGGGGATGACATCACAAAATCAAACAAGTCAAAGATTCTTGATTAGGATTTCAGCGATTTGGACGGCGTTTAGGGCGGCACCTTTTCTTAGGTTGTCGGCAACTACCCAAAGATTTAGTCCGTTGGGAATAGAGATATCTTCACGGATGCGGCCGACAAAGGTTTCATCGCGACCGTCCGCATTGATGGGCAACGGATATTGGGAAGAATGGACATCATCCACGACCTTGACACCAGGCGCTACTTTAAGAAGCTTGATGGCTTGATCACGGGTAATTTTCTTCTGGGTCTCAATATTGACTGATTCCGAATGGCTGTTTTTGACAGGGACGCGCACGCAGGTGGGACACACCTGGATTTTATTATCGTGTAGCATTTTACGGGTTTCATTGACCATTTTCATTTCTTCCTTGGTGTAGAAATTATCCGTAAACACATCAATTTGCGGGATCAAGTTATGGGCGATTTGATGCGGAAATTTCTTAGGCTCCATGCGCCCGGCCAATTGGTCTTCTAATTCGGCCACAGCCTCCGCCCCTGCACCGGAAACGGCTTGGTAGGTGGAGACAACAATGCGTTTGATTTTACCGAAATCATGCAATGGCTTTAAGGCCACCAGCATTTGGATGGTTGAACAATTAGGATTGGCGATAATGCCCTTATGCTTATTGATATCTTCCGGATTGACTTCAGGCACAACCAAAGGGACGTCCTTGTCCATACGGAATTGTGAGGTGTTATCGATGACCACAGCCCCGGCCTTGGCAGCTATCGGCGCCCAAATTTTGGAGATTTCTGCCCCTGGTGAGGACAAAACGATGTCAACTCCATTGAATACATCCTTGGTGAGCGGCACATATTTAATGCCGTCTAATTGACCACCCGCACCGCTGGGCGAAATTAATATCAATTTATTAACAGGGAATTTGCGTTCTTTGACAATGCGGTACATGCATTGGCCGACGGCCCCGCGGATGCCTAGGATGGCGACGTTATATTTTTTCATATGAATTATCCTTAGTGCTTAGCAACTCATCGGGTCCTGTCCTCGGGACTTCCCATGTCGTCCTCGGGTTGAAAGGCACCCTCCGGGCGCCATGGGCGATGCCCCTCCCTCGGCCACCCGATGAGACGCATGGATAGCTAAACATCCATCATCTACAAATTAGCTACGACCATGTCACCAATTTGATCGGTTGAATATCCCATTTGGCCAATGAGCATGGATTTCATTTTAAGCATCACTTGTTGCACGGCGCTGTCGATGGCTTGGGCGGCTTTTTCTTCTTTTAAATGTTCAAGCATCAATTTGATGGTCAAGATGGCTGCTATAGGATTAGCCACCTGTTTTCCCATAAATTGCGGGGCGCTGCCGTGGACCGGCTCAAACATGCTTACCCCTTTTGGATTGATATTTCCCGATGGGGCAACACCCATGCCGCCCTGTGTCACGGCTGCCAAATCAGTAATGATATCACCGAACATATTGGTTGTAACGATCACGTCAAAACGCTCAGGCGCTTCAATTAAGAAAATACACATAGCATCTACGTGCACATAATCACATTTGACCTGTGGGTAGCTCTTGGTCATCTCGCTCATCACACGGTCCCAAAGACCAAACACATTGGTCAGGACATTGCTTTTCCCGCACAGCGTCAATTTGCCGGTATAGCCTGCTTTTTTATCTTCTTGGCTCAATCCCTTCCAAGGAGTGCTTTCATGACGCCGCATGACAAATTCAAAAGCATATTTAAGGCAGCGTTCAACCTGGGTATAGGAATAGACCATGACCTGGGTGGCCACTTCCTTTGTTGTGCCTTTATCCTTGATCTCGCCTTCACCTGTATAAACGTCGCCTGTATTTTCACGCACCACCACATAATCAATATGCTCAGGACCTTTATTTTTGATGGGTGTCGCCACATTTTGGTAGAGGCGCACGGGACGCAAATTAATATATTGCTCAAGGCCAAAACGAAGTTTTAATAAAATGCCCCGTTCTAAAATGCCTGGTTTAACATCCGGATGGCCGACCGCACCCAGATAAATGGCGTCATAGGCTCTAAGGCCGATTAATTCTTCGTCAGAGAGGACTTGCCCCGTTTTTAAATAACGGGTGCCCCCAAAATCAAAGGATTGGCGCTCGGTTTTAAAACCAAATTTGGTGCCAGCGGCGTCCAAGACTTTAAGGCCTTCTGCAACTACTTCGGGACCGATGCCATCGCCGGGGATGATGGCTAGTTTGTAGGTATTCTCAAAAAGAGGTTTTGAATTTCTTTGGTCCATCTCTTTTTGGAATTTCTTTGGTAGGGTGATTTTATGAGACTTCATATTAAGAGATTCCTTACAGTTCTCAGAATGTTACAAGGTGGGAACATTCCCCCTCCCCTAACCCCTCCCTCCAGGGGAGGGGAATAAAATCTATGGTCGATATCTTTTAACGACTAACGTAGCATTGTGGCCGCCGAAGCCTAGTGAATTGGACAGGGCGACATCGACTTGGACTTTGCGGGCGACGTTGGGCACGTAATCCAGGTCACAATCGGGGTCTGGGGTCTCGTAATTGATAGTCGGGTGCACGATATTATCACGGATCGATAAAATACACGCTGCAAGTTCTACCCCTCCGGCCGCTCCTAAAAGGTGGCCGGTCATTGACTTGGTTGAAGAAATTGGTATTTTCTTGGCCTGCTCGCCAAATAATTTCTTGATCGCCAAGGTTTCAATCTGGTCATTGAGTTTGGTCGAAGTGCCATGCGCATTGATATAATCGATATCTGTGATTCTCAAACCGGCGTCTTTGATGGCCAACTCCATGGCTTTCATGGCACCCAGGCCTTCGGCGTGAGGGGCCGTGATATGATACGCGTCCGAGGTGCGGCCGTAGCCGGCCAATTCTGCCAAAATGGTGGCCCCGCGGGCCTTGGCAAATTCCAGGCTTTCTAAGATGACGATACCAGCCCCCTCGCCCATGACAAATCCGTCGCGGTTTAAATCAAATGGCCGGCTGGCTTTGGCGGGCTCATCGTTTCTTTTGGTCAAAGCCTTCAGGGCGCAAAATCCACCCAGCCCTAATTTGGAGGTGGCACTTTCCGCTCCTCCAGCAATGACCACATCCGCCTCCCCATGCTGGATCATGCGCATGCCCTCGCCGATGCAATTATTGGCCGTCGCACAAGCGGTGGCAATGGCAAAACATGGTCCCGTGGCCCCCGTGCTGATGGACACATGGCCGGCGGCTTCATTAATGATCATGCGGGTGATAAAAAAGGGGGAGATCCGGCCAGGGCCTTTCTCTAAATATTTATCATATTCCTCTTCTGCTGAATAAATGCTTCCAATGCCTGACCCGATAATGACGGCGGCACGCGAAGTGTCCATCTGGCGGATATCAAGCTTGGCATGAATCAAAGCTTCATTGGCAGCGACCACGCCGAACTGAATAAAACGCGACGTGTTACGGGCGTCTTTGGTATTAAAATGGGCCAGGGGATCGTAGTCAATGACATCGCCATTGACGCGAGAATCAAAAGCAGAAGCGTCAAAATGGCTGACCGCGCGCACACCGCTTTGGCCTTTGAGAAGCGAGTTCCAAAATTTTTCAACACCAGTGCCGACAGGTGAGACGACCCCTATGCCGGTGATGACTACCCTTTTATTTTGCATGTTTTTTGGCGCCCTCTATTAAAGATTTGCCCCTGCAGCGCTCTTGGGGCAAACAAGACGCAGGGGCAAAGTCATGAACATCAAGAAGTTCTTGAAAATTTAAGCGCTGGCTTTTTCTTCAATGTATTTGATCGCATCACCGACGGTCTTCATTTTCTCAGCATCTTCATCGGGGATTTCAACGTTGAATTCTTCTTCCAGCGCCATGATTAGCTCGACGGTATCCAAAGAATCAGCACCTAAATCATCTACGAAAGAGGCATTTGGCGTAACTTCCTCGGGTTTGACACCCAATTGTTCCGCAATAATTGTCTTGATTTTGCTTTCTACTGCCATGTGTTCCTCCTGGTATGCCCCGGTATTTCCCGTGGCTTGATTAATTCTTGCCTTTATATTTTATATGGTCAATCCGCCGTCTACGACTATCGTTTGTCCGGTAATGTAATTTGCTGCTGGGGACGCCAGGAACACACATACTCCCGCAACATCCGCAACCTCTCCGAACCGGGCTAATGGAATGTTTTCCATCACCTTTTGCTGCATGGCCTCGGATACTTTTGCCGTCATGTCCGTGCGAATGTATCCGGGCGCCACTACATTGACCGTGATATTTCTATAAGCAAATTCACGGGCGACTGACTTAGAAAAAGCAATAATCCCTGCTTTGCTGGCCGCATAGTTGGCTTGGCCCACATTGCCCGTTAGGCCAATGACTGAGGCAATGCTGATGATCTTACCCTTCCTGGCCCTTAACATGGCCTTGGCGACCACCTTGGTGACGTTAAAGGTCCCTTTAAGATTGACCTTTATGACTTCATCCCAATCACTTTCATCCAGTCTTAAGAGGAGATTATCACGCGTAATACCAGCGTTGTTGACTAATATATCAATGCGCTTATGAATGTCAAGAATTTTATTAACAGTTTCTTGCACTTGGACTAAATTAGTCACATCACAGCCAAATCCATCCGCCAAATGGCCTTGGGCCTTGATCCGGGCCGCCACTTCCTGGGCTTGTTCCAGGCTGCGACCAATAACGATGACCATGGCCCCTTGAGCTGCAAAGGCTTGCGCCACCCCTAAGCCTATGCCGCGGGTGGATCCGGTCACTAGAACGACTTCTTCTTTAAATTGCATAATAGCCGTATATTACCAATGAAAACATTCCCTGCAAGGATTATTTTAAAGTATTTAAGAATTACCTCTCTGCCGAAAGCTCAAGGGACACGCAGCGGGCGTGGGGCAACGCCTGCGGTTTGTCGACACGGACATGAGCGCACCTTACCCTGCGATCGGACATAATTCCGGTAATTAGCTTGCTGACTAATTTTTCCAGCAAGGTATAACGCGTACGCTGTGCCGTTTTGATGGCCTTGGCCGCCACAGACTCATAATTAAGCGCATCTTTTAGTTTATCCGAAAGACAAGCTTTGGAGCCATCATATTCAAGGGTAATGTTAATGATTAGCTCCTGCTTATTGACCCTCTCCCAGGAGTAAGCCCCTATCAAGGCGCGAACTTTTAAATCGTTGATGCGGATAACTGCCATAACCCCCCCGCAGGCCTCCCCACCAGGGGGAGGGAATAAAAAGACTTCCACATTTTAAATTAAACTCTCCCCGCCGTCGTTGGCAATGATCTGGCCGGTCAGATAATCATTCTCTAGCAAGAACTGAACACTTTGCAGGATGTTTTTGGGGCTTCCAATTCTTTGCAAAGGGATTTGCCGGGCGCGCTTTAGACGATCATCGGGCTGATTATTGACCGGAGCTAGAATCATACCCGGTGATATGCCATTGACCCTAATTAAGGGCCCCCATTGCACCGCGGCCATTTTGGTAAATTCCAGCAAGGCCTTTTTGGTCATCAAATAATCGGCATACTTTGTCTTATACTTAACGACGTTGGCATCAACAAAATTGATCACATGACCTTTGTTGATCAAACGCGCGAACTCACAGGTTAACAGGTACGGGGCCTTGAAATTGGTCTCCCAGTGGGACTTAAACAGCGTCAGATCCGCCGCACCAAACTTATTGGGCATAAAGATGGAAGCGCTGTTAACCAAAAGATTTAAATTGGGGAACGCCTTAAAGACCTGGGGCACCAAGCGCAGGGTTTGGGCTTCATCAGCTAGATCACAGCAAAAGAGCTCACAGCGGACCCCCATTTTATAAATGATCTGGGCTGTTGCCATGGCTTCTGGCTTGGAGTGATGATAATGCAAGGCAATCTGATAGCCCTCTTTTGCCAGATGCAATGCCACTTCACGGCCAATGCGTTTGGCAGAACCTGTGACCAAAGCTGTACCTTTTAATTTGGGAGGCATAGTTTAGGAGATAAGCGTGAGAAATTCCAAAGGCCCTATTCCTTCGACTTCGTTGGGTTTTAACCAATTAGCGATAAAAATTCCTTGCGGGTGGCGTCATCCTTACGGAAAGCACCCAGGAGACAGGAGGTTTTCATCACTGAATTTTGCTTCTCCACCCCGCGCATCATCATGCACAAATGGCGGGCTTCAATGACAACTCCCACCCCCACGGCGCCGGTGGCCTTCATCAACGTTTGGGCAATTTCCTTGGTCAAATTCTCCTGTACTTGCAGGCGACGGGCATACATATCGACAATACGGGCGATTTTGGAAAGACCGATTATTTTACCCTTGGGGATATAGCCAACATGGGCCTTGCCGAAAAAAGGCAAAAGATGATGTTCACAAAGGGAATAAAGTTCAATATCTTTAACAACGACCATTTCATCATTATCAGACGTAAAAATGGCGCCATTGACAATTTCATCAATATTCTTCCTGTACCCTTGAGTGATAAACTCAAAGGCTTGGGCCGCCCTTTTGGGCGTTTTGATGAGCCCTTCGCGCTTGGGGTCTTCCCCGATATGTTCAAGTAGTTTACGGAAGTATTGATCCATTAAATGTTTCCTACTTTGAGTTTGAATAATTTGCTAAGTTAGAAATTATAGCATAGACAGCAAATAATCAATATGATAATCTTCTAGCTATGATTCTCTATGCCGACTACCATATGCACACCCCCCTATGCGGACACGCGGTAGGCGCGCCGGAGGAGTATGTTAAGCAGGCCATTAAAGCAGGTCTAAAAGAAATGGGCTTCTCAGACCATGCGCCCATGGTGCACAAGCCCATGCCTGGCATTACCATGGCTTTTGACGAATTGCCTAAATACCATGCGATGATTGAAGATCTCCGCAAGCGTTATGCCTCGCAGATAAGCATTAAAATTGCCCTGGAGTCGGATTTTCTGCTTGGGTTTGAATGCAAAACCAAGGCGATCATAGACAGCTACCCTTACGATTACATCATAGGCTCCGTTCATTTTATTGATGACTGGGCTTTTGACGATCCTGGCAGCCGCGAATATTGGAAAAAATATGATATCAATGAAGTCTATCTTAAATATTACGCGCTTTTGAGGCAATCAGCGCAAACAGGCTTCTTTCAAATCATAGGCCATTGTGATCTGCCCAAGAAATTCGGGGCCAGGCCAACTATTGACCTGACCGATGAGATCAAGGCCACAGCCAAAGTCTTCAAAGACACCGGAGTGGCCGTAGAAATCAATACCGCGGGGCTACGCAAGCCGATTGGAGAAATGTATCCCGCCCCCCAATGTCTAAAAATTTACTGTGAAGCCGGCGTGCCTTTGACCTTCGGCTCTGATGCGCATGATCCCAAGGATGTGGGCAAAGATTTTGATAAGGCCCTGGATTTGGCCAAGTCCGTCGGCTATAGCGAATATTTAACTTTTAAACAGAAGAAAATAGAAAAGAAAATAAAAATCTAAAATGGATCCCCGACGAGCTCCTGCGAGTGTCCGGCAGGAGGACGAAAAACATTCGGGGATGACAGTCGGAGAATAAGGTGATTACAATCATTGGTATCGACCATGTGGCCTTTAACGTGCGGGATTTGGAGAAATCTTTGGAGTTTTATACCAAGGTGATCGGCCTTAAGGTCACCGAACGGGAGCCCTCCAAGCCCGGCATTGAATATTTCTTAGATTGCGGCCCCTCGCTGTTGGGAATCATCCAAGCCAAGGATTTAAGCAGCAGCCATCTTTTTGCCAATGAAGGTTTAGGCGCTAACCATTTTTCCTTTCGTGTCCACAGCCGCGACTTTGAAGCCATGATCGCCCACCTCGAGGTGCACCATACTAAAATCGAGTTTGCCAAAAAGCGTCCCAAGTCCTGGTCACTTTATTTCTACGATCTTGACGGCAACAAACTGGAAGCGACTGCGTGGCCCCTGGAAGACGGCGTGCCGGAAAATAGAAGGGTCAAGGAAATTTACGATAGTAAGACGAAATCATGGAAAACTTATCAATAAAGGATTGCCGCGCCCTAAAAAGCAGGGCTCGCAATGACGGTGTCCTAGGAGAAATTATGCCCATCCCCCAAGCAGGAAGTAAAGCGCCTGATTTTGATTTGGCCGCCAGCAGCGGCCAGAATATTGCCTTAAAGGATTTGAAAGGCAAAAATGTTGTCGTGTATTTCTACCCCAAGGACGATACACCGGGATGCACGGTGGAAGCCTGCGGATTAAGGGACAGTTTTAATGATATTGAAAAACTTAACGCCGTTATCTTAGGTGTGAGCCCAGACACAGTCAAATCTCACGATAAATTTATCAGCAAATTCAAACTGCCCTTCCCGCTTCTGGCCGACGAAGATAAGAAAATGTGTCAGGATTATGGCGTTTGGGTAGAAAAATCCATGTACGGCAAGAAATACATGGGTGTTGCCCGCACCACCTTTATCATTGACAAAAAAGGCACCATCACCCAGGTCTTTGAAAAGGTCAAACCAGAAGGCCACCATCTAGAAGTCATTGATGCTTTGAAAGCGCTATAACGGGTTTATTGACCGGGCTATTCTCATTGGCCGACATGTCCTTAAGATAGCCCAAGAGTCTATTGACCATGGGCACGGTCAAAAACTCAATGCTTTCAACTTGCGGGAAAAGGCCTTTGGCGTTAAGCACCATCTGTAGAATACGCGGGTCACTAAAAGCCGTCCGCACCCCGCTGCCCTTGGTGTTCAAAATGAGTTTTTCCAAGTCGATACCACCGCGGGTCAACATTGCCTTATTACTTGATAGTTTTGACTCTCCCAACTTAGCCGTTTGCTTTCGCAATGCCTCCAAAATTTGTAAATCTGTTGGTGACAGGTTCTTTAACTCACCAGCTCTTACTAGATAAACCCTCACCGCAAGCTCTAGAGCAGCCCTTCGAATAACGGGATCGTATATGGGGTTATTGCCGTCATTGGCAACCAAATCCACCACTTCTTTTAGCTGTTCAACTCCTTGATGAAAGTTGTCGAATTGAGGATATAGAAGGCCCGGAAGTATCGATGCCGCCATTTTCCATGCATAAATGCCCGCCATTTGTTGGGCATCGATGACGCCATCATAGTCTCCAGAATGCCCTTTTTCTTCCACACTTTGATAAGCTACCTTCAAGCTAAATACATTGTCGTCATTCCCGTCTTTGCCTTCTATTTGAGTGGCTAATATTAATAATTGATGAACATTTTCAATAATTACACTATTACGGGATGGTCCTGTCCCACCCAGCTGAGCCAATTGATCTTCTAATCTCTTATGTGAATCCTGGCCTTCATTTTTAATATTTAACTCAACTGCTCTTATTCTATAAATCTCCCCTGCAAGTTCAAGTGCAGCTACTTGAACGGGTGTATTGTATATGGGAGGATCATTTCGGTCATTGACGGTTTCCTGTACTTCCCCTTCTAGCCGTCTAATTCCCAACCCAAAGGTATCAAATTGAGGATATGGCACTCCCGGGAACCTTAAGGATACAATTTTCCATGCATAAACCCTCGCATTTTGAAATGCGTCACTGACACCGTCATTATCTCCAGCAAGGCCTTTTTCTTTGGCTCTTTGAACGGCCAAGGCCAACCCTTTTAGATTTTCTTCATCCAGGTATTTATTCGCCACATGACGGGCCAATTCTAACAGTCGATCGGCATTATCAACGATAGTTCTATTCGTCTCGCTCATCGGAAGCAACGACGTTGGTTGCGAGTTTGTTGGCCCTACCAATACAGGGCCCACAATGGTCGCATTTCTCACGACGGCTTTCATTTCCTCTAATGCCTCCATCTGTGGAAGAATTCCTGGAGCAAACGTCCAAATAGTCACCTTTTGACCTTCCAGAATGGGGTGATCGACGGTGACGCCACCTGGTAAATGAATTTGCGGCGCATTCTGATGAAAAATAATATAGACCATCCCCGTCTGTGCGCCTACGATAACATTCTTAAGAGTGCCATGGGATAGACCTTCCAATTCTCCCACCGGTGGACCACTCCCGCCAGCGCTAGAAGAGGTTGAAGACGGTGGACCTGGAGAGACGCCACCTAATGTGAAGGTTTGTTCAAAAACATGAAACGCGATTGTAGCGTTCACTAAGTCAACGATCCAAGGCCCTGTTGGGTAAGCTGTTACATTGGCTAAATAGGAATTCATCATTGGCAGATTCTTGGATTCTATCGCATGCTCATATCCTTGCAATCCGGAATTATTGACTTGTCCTCCCGGAAGTATAAGCTGATAACTTTGTTCAGGAGTGCTTGGATTACTGACGATGTGGACTTGCACTCCCCAGTGATTATTAACTATATCCCCAGCATTTAATGATTTATGATCGGACACCTCCAGGGTGGGTGCAGATTGAGCACCTGCCGCCGGTGCATGAGCTGCCTCTGGCGCTGGAATTGTTAGAGGAACAAGTGCTGGTGCTGACGGTGCCATAGGAGCTGCAATAGCACCGACTGTACCATGCGATGGAACTGCTTGAGGTGCTAATGTTGTTGATGCTACCGATGTTTGACTGGTTGGGTGAACACCTGCCTCCAGATTAGGATACTTTTCGAACACATCACTCGCAATCTGATTTAAACCCGTAGTTTGTGTTGTTACCGTATATGGCACACCCTCAATATTGACAATTTGATGCGGATGAAGTTTCCTTGACCAGTCATTTATTTCGTTGCTATGGATTATCTGTGTCCCGATTTTTAATCCATCATGATCAGCAATAATATTAAGCTTCTCCCTTGCCGTTAATACATGCTCGATCCCGGCTGTTGCTATTGGACCATGGGCTTTTTGAATCGACGCAGCCTGGGCGCCGCCGATAGAAGCCAGTCCTCCCGCTAGTAACGGTAACGCGACAAAACCGATTTGGAGAAGTTTGCTCGACATGGCTTGGTTGGATAGGAGTGCATCAAATTGATTAACTTGTTTAGTTGAGGCCATGGCAAGATTGGGGGCCAACCTTGCATCAAAACCCCCCGAGAAATATTTTCTTGGAATGATTTGTTGGGTCGCGGGATCTAACTCTTCCTTGATATAGTTGTAAACGCCTTTGCGGTAGGCTTTCAGGTATTGGCGGTAAATCTTGGCGATGATGTGTTTATCCGCGGTATCAACCCCCAATGTTTTATCGCGGTCCACATATCCCTGACTCAAAACATTGTCTGTGATGTTCTTCTTGTACCACGCCGCTAAAATGAGTGATTGATAGACCTGACGCAGTCCGGCGAAATTCTTGGCCGTATTGACTTCCTTTTCCAGGGCCGGGATGACGACTTGTTTGATGATCTTGGAAGATAGGGAAGAAATTGGAGAAAACTTTGCGACGTCAAGAGTGTTGGGCCTTTGGACGCTGGCTGATAAACCATATTGTTCAATGGCTTTGTGTTTATTGGCGGCCAGGTAATCCTGCTCGAGCATGACCTTTAAACTGCTTTGGACAACAAAAACGGAATTAAGCGCTGAGTTTTCATATACCACGGCTTTATCGGGGACGATCCATACTTTGTTATATGTACTTACAGGGACATTGGTGGTTCCGAATTCACGCTGGGCCTGCGCGTACACCCGTTGCCAGAATTCCTTTCCTAACTGGCGCTCCGGATAAAGGGCTGTGGCCATGATCTGCTTGAGCATATAATCTTC
>CAZKUL010000016.1:0-28890 GCA_964555945.1 uncultured Planctomycetales bacterium | reverse complement strand
AAGCCGGAATGGTATTTTTATTTTGCCTATTATCCGCTCGAGATCTTTCCTTTTTGGCTTGTTATGCTGGGAATGACAGTTATGGGTGTTTTGCTTTTTATAACCCCATGGATTTTTAAAAAGACTAGTCGTCGGGTGCTTACTATCCTTGCATTGATCATGACGGCCTATTTGATCACTATGACAGTTTTTGGACAAACGATCTTAGAGATTGTTAAAGGGATTAAATCATGAGTTCTTTTTTTGCTTTTGTATTCTTAACGTTCCTTTTCTCCAGCACCGCTATGGCCCATCCGGAGTATTTGCAGTATTTTAAGAAAGAATCAGGTCGAGCCATTAACTGTGCGATGTGCCATGTCAATCCTGAAGGGCCGGAAGGTGTAGGTCCCGGACAAATTGGCAATTTGGATGCCGAGGGCAAGAAGATATTAGAGTTAGCTCGGAAGGCTAAACTTGGAAACAATATTATAAATCCAATTCTTAATCCATTTGGAAATGAAATATTAAACACTGTAGGCCATGATAAGTTAGTCGAGCTTGAAAAAAACCCCGGAGCCATACCCGGGTTATTATCAAAAACAAGTGACTTGGATCATAATGGAATTCCAGACTATCAAAAATTACTAGATGGGACAGATCCTCTTAATCCTAATGATGGTCTTCCCTGGAAATTATTTATAATTAACTTTTGGAGAAATTGGTTTCAAATTATGATGATCACCTTGGCTACAGTTTCTGGAGTTTTTGGTCTGTACTATACAATTTTATGGTTTTCAATCAGAGCAAAGAAGGAGTTCAAATAGTGCAACAAGTGTAAGAGAAACGATCAAATGATGATGCCATGAAACCAACTCCAAAAGTAGCAATGGAAAACCTGATCAAAGAAGCGAGGGAAAAAATCCCGTTTAACCTTTCTTTTGAAGGGCATTGTGAAGGTCGATGTGATGAATGTCCATTTAAATTACTTGAATTCCTCGACATGGATTTGCTTAATTGGGAGTCCCGGTTGAAGCGCGGAGATATTCCAAATTTGGGAGATGTCCATACGTTAGGACGACAATGTAAAGAAATCTACGCCATTTTGCAAAAGAAGGGCCTTGTAAAAGAGGCATGCATAACGTGTGTAAACAGAGAAGTGGAGCAAGAGGGGGTAGCAGATTAAGTTAAGAATTCTGCGTTAAAATTTTTTGAAATTCATTGTATTGTATTTCCTTTGGTAACGCGGCAATGCTTCGTAATTTATGTTCTGTCCAATGATTGCTTTCTCGTGGATTTTTAATATTTTGAATATAGTCAATCATTCGTTCGTCGAGTTTAAGTAAATTTAACATTTGATGAATCCTGGCTTTGGAAGAGACACAAGATTTATTGATAGGAGCTTACGATAAGAATCATCAGTTCACAGCTAAAGATATTTGTCATATGCATAAGACTTGGCTGGGAAAGATTTATGTTTGGTCAGGGGAGTATCGGAGGGTTAATCTTGCCAAAGATGATTTTAAATTTTCTACAGCAGCCCATATTTCAAGTTTGATGTAAGCTTTTGAAGCGAGTTTTTTAAGCAAACATACACCATGCCTTTTTCCAAAAGATAAAATTGCGCAGGCGTTGGCGGAAGTTCACGTTGAATTGGTTCTAATCCATCCTTTCAGAGAAGGCAATGGGCGTACATCCCGTCTCTTAGTTATATTGATGGCTTTGCAAGCAGGATTGCCTCTTTTAAATTTTAATGACATTGAAGGTAAAAATCGTGAAGCCTACTTTAGAGCGGTTCAAGAAGGAATGATGCGAAATTATAAACCTATGAAAGCGATTTTTAAGAAGATTATCGAGAAGAGCGTTTCAAGCGCAAAGAAGTAGATTTTTTCTTGGCTTTCGCGATAAGAGCTCTTTTTAAGGAAGGCTTAATACGGCCAATTTCAACAGCAGTGGATGAGGCAACGCTATTGACGAGCTGGTTAGCGTAAGATTCTGGATCACGTAAATAAGGATTAGAGTCAAATAGTGTTTCTCGTTTCATAGTAATAGTATATCATAAAAATCTCTTACAAATACTGAAATAAAAAGTCAATAAAAAGTCAATTATTTTGTTAGTAGGGGGTCATTAGAGCTCAAAAGTCAGTTGCAAAACTCGTCCACTTGGGGGAGTTTTTATGGCCGTTGTAACCTATTGGAGTATAAATAGTTACAGCGGCCTTCTTATTTATGATCGATAAACTGAGCGTACTCTTTTAAACCCCAAAATGCGTTCTTAAATATATAATTTCTCGTCGATGGAACTTCGTCCCAGCTTGACAATGATTATGTTACCGTATATCCTTAAATCAGGAGAAACAGGAATAAAAAGATATACAGGAAATACAAAATGAATAGGAAGTCAAAGATAGGACTGATGGGCATATGACAAAGATTCTAATTGTTGACGATGATCGTAATTTAACAAACCTAACCAAAATAGCTCTTGTGACCAAGGGATTTGATGTAACGGTCGTTCATGAAAGTCTTCGTGTGATGGAAGAACTTAAGAAGCAAAAACCTGACTTGATCCTAATGGATATCATGATGCCCAAATTAAGCGGTGGAGAACTGGTTAAACTTTTAAGAAATGACCCTGATTTAAAAAATATTTCCGTGATATTTCTGACCGGACTTATTTCAGGGGAAGAAGATATAGAAATGGAAGGTATTAATATAGAAGGAAGCAAATATCAATCTCTAGGGAAGCCTTATGAAATAGGTCGTCTGTTAAAAGTGATGGAAAAAACTTTAAGTAAGGTTGGGAGATAGGTGATGATCAGGAATACTTTAACTACATACGGAATTGCCCAATACGCACAAGTGACCCCGCGTACGGTGATTCAATGGATCAATGAAGGCAAATTAAAAGCGTTTCGTACTCCAGGAAATCATAGCAGGGTCGCCATCGAGGATTTTCTGAATTTCTGCCACAAGTACAACATGCCGATTCCTAAAGAATTGCTTTCTAAACAAACGGATGATACGAAACGCATCCTTGTTGTTGATGATGACCAAGGCATCGTAGATGCTATCCGACGTTCCCTTATTAGAGACAAAATTTATGATTTGGCAGTGGCTTTTGACGGTTTTGAAGCGGGTGAGAAATTTGCTGCTTTTAAACCGCATTTAATTATTTTAGATGTCAAAATGCCAGGATTGGATGGGTACAAAGTATGTTCCCGTATTCGAAGTAATCCTGAGAATAAAAATGTCAAGATTCTTTTTATATCAGGAACGATTGATAAGGATGCCATTGCTCAAATAATTAAACTAGGAGCTGATGGGTATTTGACTAAACCTTTTAGTGTTGAAGTGTTGAAAAATAAATTACAATGTATGTTTGGGCATAATCGTCGGGCCGAAGATCGCGTGAAAAGCGAAAGAGAGAGCATATGAGTTCGACAAATCTTAATGAGGCTGTCACGACCGTGCGCATTCATCCACGAACCGTAAGTTGGTTTGGTATTACATCAGTCGCCATGGGGGGGTGTAATCAAAGCTTGTTTTTAATCGGTGCTCTTTTTGTAGGTCAGGGGACGATCCCCGGACAAGGATCTGCCGCTGTATTACTTTTAATTGTGGGGCTATTCATGAGTTGGGCGGCCACACCAGGTTGGACGGAATTAGTCATGATGTATCCAAATCGTGTGGGAGGTATTTCAGCAACATGCGCCGAAGCTTTTAAGCCATATAGTCCAATTCTGGCAAATCTTACAGGGGTTTGTTACTGGTGGGGTTGGGTACCGACTTGTGGCATAACAGCACTGCTTGCGGCGTCTGCTCTTCATCAATGGTATTTTCCTACGGTACCTATCCCGGCAATTGGAATATGTCTAATACTCTTTTTTACGTTTATCAATCTTTGTGGGATCAAGTGGGCCATGCGTTTGGCCATGCCTCTGGCGATTTTATCAGGTGGGCTTGCTTTTTTGTCGGCAGTCATACCAATTTTTAGCGGTCATGTAGATTGGCATCAAGCATTCACTTTTAAGTTGACAGTTCCATTTCCAGGCTGGTTTGGTCAGTGGACGAGTATCATGGCCGGTATTTATTTAGTAGGTTTTGCTGCACCTGCCTACGAACAATCCACCAGTCATGTTGGTGAAGCGATCAATCCAAACAAATCTGTCCCGCAGGCTATTTTTGCCAGTGCGGGTATGGCCGGCCTTTATTTTATTATTTTACCGATTGTGTGGCTTGGAGTATTAGGGCCAGACCCATTAGGCGGAGATCTTTCCAGTGAACTTGGACCTACCTTTGCGCCATTATGTGGTGGCCTGGCTAAAGCTGTCGCCATGTGGTTTATCACTCTTAATATGTTTCATGGTATTTTGGCTCCCTTAGCTGGTCCCCCTCGCGTGCTCTCACAATTAGCCGATGATGGGTTACTTCCTGAATTTATGTCCAAACGTTTACCTGAGACAGATGCTCCGTGGGTGACAACGATCCTAACGGCTGGTATGGCCATAGCATTTCTTTTCATCGGAGATCCTGTTTGGTTGATTGCTGCTGCGAATTTGACCTATCTTATCGGTATTGCAATGCCTAATGTGGCGGTATGGCTTATGCGTCGCAACCATCCTGAAATGGAAAGGCCTTATCGTGCGCCCTATGGCACTATCGTTCTGGGACTTTTGGCGGCAGGTGGTTGGCTAGTCACAACTGTATTTGGTTTTGAACAATTTGGTTTGAAAACAGTACTCGCTGGAATTGCTTTTGCTTATGCAGGCTCTATGCTTTATGCCTGGCGCAAGATGATGGATCGAAGAAAATTGGGTTTACCACTGATCGGGCATACATTGCATCTTAAACTTACCGGTGCCATGGTTCTTGTTCTGGCTTTGGATGCTGTAGGATATTTTATCGCTGTGAGCCATGTGCCCACACAAGATACGGCTCTTATAACCATGCTCGAAGACATTTTTGTTGTAGTCGCACTTTTAACAATTAGTGTTGGGCTTGTTCTTCCCGGTATGATAGCACACACAGCTGTCGAAATTTCTAATGCTGCTGAAAAATTAGCAAAAGGTACTCTTGCTGATTTCAATCGGGCCATGCAGGCCTTGGCCGCAGGCGATTTGGAAGGTGCCAAAGCTAATTTCAAGTTGATACCTGTCATGGTTCATTCACATGACGAAATGAGCGACATGGCGGCCAGTTTTAATAAGTTACAAGAAGAAATTGGTTCTGCAGCTTTAGGTTTGGAAGGAGCACGGGAAGGTCTTCTAAAATCACAGAATGAACTGACAGAAACAAATGAGCTCTTGCGGATCTCTGAGAAAAGATTTTCCGATGATCAAATTAAGCGTCTGCGTAATGAACATGCCGTTGTTTTAAGTTCAGTGTTGGAAGGTATTCATTGGCTGGATGTTGATGGAATAATTAAGTATGAAAATCCAGCTTCTGCCAAAATGCTTGGGTTTGATGTTGATGAACTTATCGGTAAGCCAGCACACATTACCATGCACCATAAACATGCTGATGGAAGCGTTTATCTCCAAACACAATGCCCTATTTATGCTACTTTACATGATGCTGTTAGTCGTCGCGTAAAGGACGATGTGTTCTGGCGCAAGGATGGCACAAGCTTTCCAGTCGAGTATACTTGTACTCCTGTTTTGGACGATAAGGGACATCCTGAGGGTTGTGTGGTGCTATTTACGGATATTACTGAACGCAAAAAAGCAGAGGAAGAACTAAGGAAAACTTTTAGCGACCTGCAATCGGCACATGACCAGCTTAAACACGTACAGGTGCAATTATTGCAATCCGAAAAAATGGCTTCCATCGGCCAATTGGCCTCAGGGGTTGCGCACGAGATTAACAATCCAGTAGGATTTATCAGCAATAATATGGAAATGCTTGAACAGTATACTGCCGACTACGCCAAGATTTTAGATATGGTAGAAGAATTAAAGGTAGGCATCCAAGGAGAAGAATGGGAAAAGGTTAAAGGCATCATCGATGAAATGTCAAAGTTTGAAGAAGAGATCAATTTAGACTATATCCTCAAAGATGTCGGCAATTTATTTGTTCATAATAAAAGAGGGATTGAACGGATCCGTAAGATCGTCATGGACCTGCGTACTTTTGCCCGTGAGGATACGGACACTAAAGATTTGGTGAGGATTGAAGAAGTCATTGATAGCATTTTAAGCATTGTGCATAGCGAAGTTAAACATAAAGCAGAGTTGGTCAAGGATTATGGACAGACTCCCGTGATTAAATGTAACACCCAACAGTTAGGGCAGGTGTTTATCAATTTATTAATTAATGCGACACAAGCGATTAATGAAAAAGGTGTCATTAACATCAAGACCTATGTCCAGGGTGAATATGTTTGTGTGGATATTAGTGATACAGGGCACGGTATCGAAGAGAAGAATATGAATAAAATATTCGACGCATTTTTTACAACCAAACCTATTGGTCAGGGGACAGGATTGGGCTTAAGTATTACCTATGAAATTGTCAAGAAGCACGGGGGAGATATAAAGGTCAAATCCAAGGTTGGCGAAGGTACCACGTTTACAATCATGTTGCCTATTGTTAGTGAAGGTGCGCATATTTAAGTGGTGATCTTATGGTTAAAAATATCCAGGTTTTGTTCTTAGATGACGAAGAAAGCATTATAGACGGCATGGAACGGCTTTTTATGAGGGAACCTTTTGCTATTGCTGCGACAACACAAGTAGATCAAGCTCGTGAAATATTGAGCAAAGAGAAAATCAAAGTAATTGTCAGTGATCAGCGGATGTCGCAGATTGCCGGGGTTAAATTCTTAAGAGAGGTCAAAGAAAAATATCCGAATGTAGTGAGAATTCTCTTTACCGGTTATACAGATTTTACCGCAGCAGAAGAGGCCATTAATCAAGGAGAAGTCTACCGTTTTATCAGCAAACCGTGGAAAACGACTGAAATGTTAATGACTATACGCCAGTCCATAGAGCATTATGATTTACTTGCTCAAGCCCATGCTCATGAAGAAGAAATCGAGGCTGCTAATAAGAAATTAAAAGGCATGTATGAAATGCAGAAAGAATTTACATCGACTGTTTCACATGAATTACGCACACCATTGGCCTCAATTAAGATGGCTATAGATTTAATATCTCGGGAAACGGTTGGAACGATTAACGATCAACAAAAAGACATTCTAGGAAGGGCTAAACAGGAAACAGACCGTTTAAAAAGGCTTATTGATGATATTCTGGATTTGACAAAGATTGAGGCAGGCAAGGTAAAGATGAGTTTTATGATGAATGATATCCATAAGGTGATAACTCAAGTTGTCGATGCTCAAATGGATGTTGCCCAAAACCGTGGGTTATATATAAAGACAAAATTAGATCCTAAAGTACCGCAAGTCCCTTTTGATAGCGACCGCATTGTCCAGGTCTTAAATAATCTTTTAAGCAATGCAATCAAGTTTACTAAGAATGGCGGGATCACAGTCGAGACGTGGGATAAGTCTTCGGAGAATCATATTCTCATTAGTATTGTTGATACAGGTAAAGGGATTGCAGATGATGATCTGCCAAAATTGTTCCAGAAGTTTCAACAAATAGAATCAGCTCACGAGGTTGAAGAAGGTGGAACAGGATTGGGCTTAGCGATTTGCCGTGAAATAATTCTACGACATGGGGGAAGAATTTGGGCCGAGTCTAAATTAGGTACAGGTGCCACATTTAATTTTAAGCTTCCTATTCAAGAGCGGAGGGTAACATCATGAGTGATCAAAAAGTCATATTATTGATTGATGATGAAGTTAATTTACAGCAATTGATGAAGATAACTTTAAATTCTAAAAAGTATCATGTCGAAACGGCCAATAATGGTCTTGAAGGGTTGGCTAAATTGGAAACGACGAAGCCGGATTTAATCATCCTTGATATGAACATGCCTAAAATGGGTGGCTTAGAATTTTATCAGCGGATTTGTGATGGAAAAGATCGTCCAAAATATCCGGTTTTAGTTTTGACTGCCCGTGCAAACATGGAGCAGCTTTTTAAACAATTGAATATTGACGGCTTTATGGCCAAACCATTTGAAATTGCTGATATGCTTAACGAAGTTGAGACGATAATTAAGAAAAGGTCTAATGCTGGTGTTAAAACGACATCATTAGGGGTTAGAGAGCCAAGAAAGGTATGTATCGTTGAGAATAATCCGGAAACTTTAAATAAAATAGGATCTGTTTTTTTGAGTGCTGGTTATATGGTCAATCCGGCCCAAAATGGGACGGAAGGTATAGAACGCATTGCCTGTAATGTTCCTGATGTCGCTTTAGTGAACCTGGGATTGGCAGATATATCTGGTGATATGGTAATCCTTAAATTAAAAATGATGGCCAAAACTCAGGATATTAAGTATATTTTGTATACAGAAAAAAGTGCTGAAAGAGCTTCTATTGCTCAGAAGATTGGTGATAAAGAAGGGATAGATAAATTTGTTGAATTGACTAGTCCTCAAGACCTTCTCAAAGCTGTCAATGAAGTGCTAAAAGGATAGAGTAGTGTTCGACATCAGCGCATGTGATGGTTACCGCATTAAAGCAATGCTAAATCCCAGAAGTTTTTAATTGATTCCGCCATTCATCATTATACCCCGGTACAATTGATTCATTTAAGGCCCCTGGCTAAAATGCAACTATGAAAGATCAGAATTAATGAGAAGGGGTGAAATATGGTTACTTATTTTGAGATAGGACTGGCGGTCTTGGTACTCGCAGAAGTAGTTATGCAGATGACAGGTTGAAAGAATGACCACTACCATGACACACTAGAACATTATGAGTATTTAACTTGAGCAATCTACATAAGAGGGAGAAGTAATGAATAAACAATCACAGACCAAAGAGCAGCCCAATCAGCCGGAATATAAAGATCAACCATTGTCAGATACAAGATCTAAAAAAACGCAGGATGTTGGGTTTCGCGGCAAAGAAATAAAAATAGTAAAAAGTTTTAAAGAAATGGAAATGCCAAATTGAAGGCAGCGGCCTTTAACATCAAAAATAGGAGAACGATATGAACGGTCAAATGGATAAAGTAAAGGGACGTATAAAAAAAGTTGTAGGCGATCTTACTAATAACAAACGTTTAAAAGCTGAAGGTAAGGCTGACGAATTTCGTGGTACTGTCAAAAATAAAATTGATAAAGCGGCAGATACGCTAAAAGATCAGGTATAAACCCTTCAAAAGGAGCTACTATGTACAAGAAAACCTTAAGAATCAGATCAGTTTTGTTCAGAGGGAGCCCAGTGTCCAGATAAATCTTTGAACTGCAGGCGGCTCCCTACTCCCTGATTTTTTCTAACGATTACCTAAAAACCTCCTCAAAGAATCTATTAACCCTATTTTCATCTTTTATTAATCTCACTTCTGGTATTCTTTCCCCATAGGAATTTTATGGCCAAGAAAGGAGAATAGATACTTAAGGGTACATTAATAACCTGAGCTTATTAACAAGGAGGCTTGATGATTTTTTCAATTATAGGACTTGTCATTTTTATCCTGGACATTATTGCCATTGTGGATGTTTTGAAAAGTTCTATGGATACAGGCAAAAAATTGTTGTGGATTCTTTTGATACTAGTTTTACCCATCTTAGGAATGATTCTTTATTTCTTAATGGGGGAGCGTAATTAGAGTAAGCCGTATAAAAGGAGGAATGAGATGAATAAAGGAACAGCCATTGCACTTTTAGTTGTAGGAATTATTCTACTGATTTTTGGTTTTAATGCTTACCATTCAGCGAGTTCGGGAGTATCACAGGTTGTAACAGGAACACCTTCAGCTAAAGCTGTTTGGTTTTTGATTTTTGGTGCCATTGCAGCTATTGTGGGCGGAGTCAGTTTGGCTACCAAATAAAGGAGCAAATTATCGAGTTCAAATATGGACAAAAAATAATTTAATGAATAAGAAACTGCAAGAAGCAGAAAATGACCACAATACAAAAATGAATGATTATGAAAATCAATGGAAGGCCAGTGAGGGAAGATAAATATGAATAAAATAAAAGATTTTTTTGAAACTAAGAATGACCTGGATCAAAAAGTAAGGATCCAGGTTTCCGCCCTACTGCAGGAGCGGTTAGCTGATTCCGTTGATTTGCTTGCCCAAATTAAACACGCCCATTGGAATGTGAAAGGTCCTAGTTTTATTGCCTTGCACCTGCTTTTTGACCAAATCTGGAAAGAATCACAGGAATACGCGGACCTCATCGCTGAGCGTATTGCCCAGTTTGGGGGGAGGGTTGACGGGACTCTTCAGGGAGCAGCAAAGACTACGAGTTTGGATAAATACCCTTTAGACAATACCGATGGTCTTCAGCATGTAGAGGCCTTGTCCCACGCTTTAGCTGCCTATGGTGAGCTCGTTCGTAAAGCCATAGAGCAATGTGATGAATTAAAGGATGCAGGGACAGCGGATATCTTTACCGAGATTTCACGCGGTGTTGATAAGAATTTATGGTTTGTGGAGGCTCATCTACAAACAGACAAATAAAGACAAATTAATAAATGAGGTGACTAAGGTCGCTCAAAGTGGAAAGGAACACTATGAGAAAATATAGCCAAGGTTCCCAAGAAACGGTCAAAGAGGAGATGCACAAATTTAAAAGAGGGCAATTGAAAAGCGGCAGAAGCGGTAAAACCGTCAAAAGCCGCAAGCAGGCCATAGCCATTGGTCTTTCCGAAGCCCGAAAGAAAGGTGAGAAAGTACCCAAAAAGAAATGAAGCTGCTGCATTAAAAAATCATCCCCTGTCCTTTGGGTTAATTTATTCTTCATGCTAACTTAATATCATTTATCGCATACTTAGACTAAGTAATTTAGAAATGATGAAACCGCGACAGGACATAGGTAAATGCCTGACTTAATGCGAGGAGGATGAGTATGACAACATCAACAATCTTCTCAGTACATAATAAAGTAGTCTATCGGCGTTTGATTGATGAAATATTCAATGAAGGTCGTTTGGATATGATCAATGAAGTTCTTTCGCCTTCGTACATTTATCATGATGCTCCTCAAGGAACACCACCGGGACTGGAAGGGATCAAGCAGATAGTTTCAGCGTTTCGTGCCGCTTTTCCTGATCTTAAAATAACTATTGAGGATCAAATATCTGAAGGTGATAAGGTATGTTCTCGAACCACTATGCGAGGTACACACAAAGGTATTATTTTTGGTATTCCACCCACAGGGAAGTCCATTACCATGCACGGAATGACAATGGCCCGCATTGCCGATGGGCTTGTGATTGAAAGTTGGGTGAAGAACGACGTGAAAGGATTATTGGACCAGCTCGAAGAATAACAATATGTTAATGAAAATCTTCTGGGAGGTCTTCCCAAATGAAGGAAACTCTGGAAAGGAGATAGACTATGGAAGGTCAAATGGATAAAGCCAAAGGACGTATTAAGCAAGCTGCAGGTGATCTTACCGGTAACAATCGATTAAAAGCTGAAGGTAAGGCAGACGAATTTCGCGGTGCAGTCAAAAATAAGATTGACCAGGCTGCGGATAAATTAAAGAAAAAAGTGTAAAGCATCTGTGCTTCAATTTATTGCTCACGTTAATTTAAGGAGGGCACATGAAGAAAACAATGATTTCATTTCTTATTTTATCAGCAAGTGTCACAGGTATTTGTTTCGCCGAGTCCACTAATGGAAATGGAGCTGCCACGGGAGGCAGTTCTACACCGATGGATACTTCGAATAGTTGGAATAACGGCAATACGAATAGCACGACCGGTAACAACAGCTATTGATAATGAGAAGAGATTTCTTTCATTCTATTTTAATCCCTCCTTCATTTATGTTTTGTTATTTTAGAACTATCTAAATGAAGGAGGGATACATGAAGAACTATCTCATGAGCCAGCAAGGACAAATTCAAGCTCCGGTAAAGAGTACAAATTTTGTTAGAACAACGTTTAAGCAGGAAGAAGGAATGATTATTCAGGCTATGGAAGCCAAGATCAAAGGTAAATATGAGTTAAAAGCTAAACTCGAAGCAATTTGGGAAGAAAAATAATTTTCATTAGGCAAGGTCAGCGATGAGCCGAGTCGCAGGATGGCTCATTGCTGCAATGTTGAAGGCGGGACTTATAAGAATGATTAAACGATTAATAATTGGCTTACGTGTATTTCTTGTCGCCATCTTAATGGTGCAATTAACGGGTTGTGGCACTATTCTCTATCCGGAACGTAAGGGACAAAAAAGCGGCACTATTGATTCAGGTATTGTCGTTCTGGATGCTTTTGGGTTTTTGATTTTTATTGTTCCGGGCGTTGTTGCTTTCATTATTGATTTTTCTAATGGCACGATTTATCTGCCAGGAACGTGGGGAAGGCCGATTCTTAGCAGTACGGAACATGAAATTAAGGCCACAGTTCACGATGCCGGAGAGGAGCTCAAATCAGCAGGCCGGAATGCAGCTGCGTCTATCAGACAAGCCCTTCAATAGAAAGGTGAATGGGATTTTATGCATAAATTGAGGAGGATGTATGAATAAGATTATTTTTTTCCTATCTTTAGTGTTAAGCCTTTCAAACATCTCTTTTGCGCAATCAGGTGCCAATGCCTCCGCTTCCGGTTCAGGAGCTTCTAATTCAAGTTCGACTGCAGGGATAGGGTCTTCCACTACGGGGGTTGGATCAGTGGGAGGCGCTTCAACAAGTTCCACAGGATCGGGATCCTCAGGACTCGGACCATCGACTTCCGAGACAGGAATAGTTACCAACAATAATCCTGGAGATAATCTGAACACTAATAATGAACATTTGAATAACAATAATTTGAACATTACAAATGCCATCGGCAATGTTCAGAATGACAATAGTGACAATAATTCGATGAATAATAGTGATTTGAATAATGAAATCAATGTGACAACTGCCAATGGGACGAAATAAAGGAGATTTCTATGAAGAGAAAAGCCTCAGCTGTATGGAATGGAGATTTAAAAACCGGTAAAGGAAGTGTTTCTACCGAAAGCAAGGCCCTTTCAAATGCAATGTATGGATTTGTCACACGTTTTGAGAATCAAGTTGGAACAAATCCCGAGGAGCTCATCGCTGCGGCCCATGCCTCCTGTTTTTCTATGGCTTTATCGGCCCAACTAGGCGAGGCGGGTTTAAAACCAGATAGAATTGAGACGTCTGCAACGGTAAATATGGATAAATTAGAAAAAGGTTGGACAATCACTGATGTTCATTTACAGGTTAAGGCTAAAGTTCCAGGTGCTGATCAAGCATCCTTTGAAAAATCAGCCCAGGCGGCCAAGGCAGGTTGTCCCATTTCACGAGTATTGAATGCCAAGATCACTATGGATGCCCAGTTAGAGAATTAGACAGGGACCGTGCCATTTTCATTCATTCTATTTTAATCGTTTCTTCATGTTGCATTTGCCATAATCATAATAGTTGAAATGGGTAAATAAAAGGAGAAGACGATGAGATACGTGATGATAACGACCTTGTTTTTAAGTTTTATTATTGGCACTTCGGCATTTGCTCAAGATGAAAAAGTCACTCCCCTCACGCCGCCCAGTGCCGGATTGTTGTCTAAACAGGATGGGGGAGAGAAAATGAACACCGTTTTGCCACAAAATACCAGACTGACGCCTAAAGCTGGAATGTCAGAAACCAAGGCCTATCAGGTAGGCATTGAGGATGTCTTAGACATAAGCATCATTAAACCTATTCCCAGCACCAATAGAATGACCGTGACATCAGACGGCACCATAACCTTCCCGTACATAGGAAGCGTGCAGGCCAAAGGCCGCACACTTTCTCAAATCCAATCAGAAATCCAGACTCGGCTGGGAGACTACATGGACTATCCGATTGTTTCTGTCTCCCTGGCGGAAGCCGGAAGTATGCAATTTACTGTCTATGGACAGGTTTCCCATCCGGGTTCTTATCCGGTGCAGGGAGATATGTCGCTGTTGCGTGCCATCAGCGTTGCTGGAGGTTTAAGCACTCCTGGTTCAATCGGAGAGGTCAAGGTTTTAAGACCCCATAAAAATGGCAACGGTAAATCAGTGATTTTCGACTCCGATATTAATACAGTCCTTAATGGGACTCAACAGGACATTCCCATATTAGCCGGCGATACGGTTGTGGTGACCATAGGCATGTTTTTCATCTATGGAGAAGTTAGCCACCCTGGAAGTTATCCCGTAGATGAGAACATGTCTTTACTTAATGCCATCACCATTGCCGGGGGATTTGTAGAATTGGGATCGACCGGTGTAGTCAAACTTTTCAGACCGAAAAGTACCCCTAAGGAAATGTCCTTGGATATAAAAGCAATTCAAAGTGGTAAGGACCAAGGTTTGACAGTGCAAACCGGGGACAACATCAATGTGATTGCCGATAAATTTTACATTTACGGCCAAGTCGCCCATCCCGGGACCTACCCGGTGAGTGATAATATGGATGTCATGAATGCTATCAGCGCTGCTGGGGGGTTTGTTGAATCAGGATCTATGGGGAGGATCAAGCTTTACCATTCCAAGCCTCAGATGGGCGAAAGCCCGGTCTATGAATCGGATATCAGGTCGATCTTAGCGAGTGGCAACCGTATTATAGTCCACGCAGGAGATACCATCGATGTTTCTTTGGATGAATTCTTTGTCAGTGGCCAGGTCAACCATCCTGGTGCCTATCCTGTCAAAGATCATATGTCATTGTTAAACGCCATCAGTACGGCAGGTGGCCTTACAGGCGCCACCGGTATGATCAAGATCCTGCGGCCGAAAATGGACGATCAGCCCGAGCAAGAGGTTGAGACGGATTTTGCCTCTGTGTTAAACGGGACCGCGCCCGATGTGCATATCCAAGCCTGGGACAACATCGTTGTTCTGGCCAATAATTTTTATGTTTATGGAGAAGTCAACCGGCCAGGGATGTATCCTCTTGACTCCAAAACGACCGCCCTGACCGCCATTTCCATAGCCGGTGGCTTTACTAAATTTGGTTCTGGGAGCCATGTAAAAGTCGTGAGGATGAATGAAAAAACAGGGAGCTATGAAACCGCCAAGGTCAATATCCAAGGGGCCATAGAGGGCAATTCTAAAGCCGATGTGTTGCTTGAACCTGGCGATATTGTAGTTGTTTCTGAAGGGATATTTTAATTCTGTGGCAAAATGCGTACTAGGGACAATGAGCTTTACTTTGTCCTTTTTAACTCTTACCCCTAAAAATTTTGCGTTTATTCCCTATTTGTAATATTATATCAATACTATAACATTTAGCTGGAGAAATATTTTCATCCGGCTGTGAATAGGCTTTGCCAACGCTTGGGCTAAAATAGTCAATGATCTTATGGCAGCGATTGCAAAATCCAAGATTACATGTTTGTTGGTGGATATCGGTGGTGTCCTGCTCACTGATGGATGGGGACACGCCTCCCGTACCTTGGCTGCAGAAGCTTTCGGCTTAAATCCCAAAGAGATGGAAACCCGGCATTACGAAAATTTCTATACGTATGAAATAGGCAAAATCACCATCGAGGAATACTTAAAACGCGTGGTTTTTGACAAGAGACGGATTTTTTCCCCCAATAGCTTTATGAAATTTATGTATGCGCAATCCAAGCCATTTCCCCGAATGATTAATCTGATAACCCAGATTAAGGCTAAATATGGATTAAAAATTGTGGTGGTAAGCAATGAGGCTCGGGAATTAAACGCCTATCGGATCCGGAAATTCAGGCTGGATCTTTTCGTGGATGCCTTTATTTCCTCTTGCTATGTCGGCCTTCGCAAACCTGACAAGGATATTTTCCGATTGGCCCTGGATATTTCCCAAGCAAAACCCGAACAGATTGTTTATATCGAAAATACGTCCATGTTTGTCCAAATCGCTCAAAGTATGGGGATTCAAAGCATTCTGCATACGGATTACAAAAGTACATGCGCGCAATTGGCTTCGTTTGGGTTAAAGGTTCCAAAACTGGAAAGGGAGTGACCCCCCCATGAACACAGAAAAGACATGGCAGGTTCTCAAAACACATTATCTGAAAGTCCGGGATTTGCACCTGCGTAAGCTCTTTGCGGATGATCCAAAGCGCGGCAAGCGCCTGACAGTCCAGGCTGTCGGCATTTATTTTGATTATTCGAAGCACCGCATCACCGATGAAACCATTAAATTGCTGGTGCGATTGGCCCATGAGTCCGGCCTGCGAGAGCGTATGGCTGCCATGTTCCGGGGTGATAAAATCAATGTGACTGAGAAACGGGCGGTCCTGCATGTGGCCCTGCGGTCCCCTAAAGGCCATTCGATGAAGGTGGAGGGCAAGGACGTTATGCCTGAGGTCCACGCCGTGCTGGGGAAGATGGCTGCTTTTTCCAACAAGGTGCGCCAGGGAAAATGGAAGGGCCACACGGGAAAGCCCATACGGAACATCGTTAATATCGGCATTGGCGGCTCTGACCTGGGGCCTGTGATGGCTTATGAGGCTTTGCGATTTTACAGCCAACGCAAGTTGACTTTTCGCTTTGTCTCTAATGTTGACAGCACTGATTTCATCGAAGCGACCCGTGACCTTGACCCACAAGAAACATTGTTTATCATCTCATCTAAAACATTCACGACCCTAGAGACGATGACCAATGCTCATGCGGCCCGCGCCTGGGCCCTTAAGGCTTTGAAGAACCCGGCGGCCATTGCCAAGCATTTTGTCGCGGTCTCAACCAATGCCCACGAGGTGGCTCAATTTGGTATTGATACGGCCAATATGTTTGAGTTTTGGGATTGGGTCGGCGGGCGCTATTCAATGGACTCGGCGATCGGTCTTTCCACCATGGTGGCCATCGGTCCTGAAAACTTTTATGACTTGCTTGACGGTTTTCACCGGATGGACGAGCATTTCCGCACAGCGCCCTTTGAGCGCAACTTGCCGGTACTCATGGGGCTTTTGGGAATTTGGTACAACGACTTTTTTGACGCAGAGACCGTAGCCGTTCTTCCTTATGAGCAGTATTTGAAACGCTTTCCAGCTTACTTGCAGCAGTTAACGATGGAGAGCAACGGCAAACACGTCATGCTTGATGGCAATGAAGTTGATTACCAAACCGGGCCGATCTATTGGGGAGAACCCGGCACTAATGGACAACATTCCTTCTACCAGTTATTGCATCAGGGGACCAAACTCATCCCCTGTGATTTTATTGCCTTTAATCAGACGTTGAATCCACGTGGGGACCATCACGACATCCTATTGGCCAATGTATTGGCCCAAGCAGAGGCGCTGGCCTTTGGTAAATCCGAAAAAGAGGTCCACGATGAAGGAACGCCAGGTTGGCTTGTGCCGCACCGGACCTTTGAGGGCAATCGACCCTCCAGCATGATCCTCTTGGAGCGCTTGACACCCCAGGCACTGGGTTCGCTTATCGCTTTGTATGAACACTGTGTGTTTACTCAAGGCGTCATTTGGCAGATTGACTCATTTGACCAGTGGGGCGTTGAACTTGGCAAAGTGCTCGCCCAGCGTATTATCTCAGAACTAAAAACCGGTGCTAAAGGTCCTCTCAAACATGACAGCTCAACTAATATTTTAATCCAGCGCTATATGAAATCAAAGAGATAGTATTTAAGGAAGGAAACGGTCTTATGAAAGCCTCCCAAATGAGTCTGCAAGAAATGAGCATTAATACGATCCGGTTTTTAGCGGCAGATGCGGTGGAAAAAGCCGATTCCGGCCATCCGGGTACGCCCATGGGCCTGGCACCTTTGGCCTATGCTTTGTGGAAGCTGTTCCTAAAACATAACCCCAAGAATCCCAAATGGGCAGACCGCGACCGTTTTGTTCTTTCGGCGGGTCACGCATCCCTGCTTCTTTACAGCCTTCTTTATTTGACAGGATATGACTTAACACTGGAAGATATTAAGGAGTTCCGCCAGTGGGGCAGCCGTACGCCCGGACATCCTGAGTACGGACATACCCCGGGGGTTGAAGTAACCACAGGGCCTTTAGGGCAAGGTTTTGCCAATGGAGTTGGCATGGCCATGGCAGAGCGCTACCTGGCGGCTTATTTTAATCGGGAAGGGCACACGATTGTTGACCATTACACCTATTGCATTTGCAGCGATGGCGATCTGATGGAAGGCATAAGTTCTGAGGCTGCTTCATTGGCGGGGAATCTCCAGCTGGGTAAACTAATTTATTTTTATGATAATAATCACATCACGATTGAAGGCCAGACAGATTTAGCATTTTCGCATGAGAACGTAAGGAGAAGATTTGAAGCTTATGGATGGCAGGTACTGGTAGAAAATGATGGAAATGATCTCTATACGATAGAGAATTTGATTTCAATGGCCCAAGCAGAAGAGGGAAAACCTACTTTAATTATTGCCCGTACCCACATTGGTTATGGAAGTCCTAAACAGGATACGGCAGCGGCGCATGGATCTCCTTTGGGGGCTGAAGATTTGAAGCTCACCAAAGAAAAGCTAGGCTGGCCTCTGGAACCTTCCTTTTATGTTCCCCCCGAGGTGTTGAGTCACTTCAGGGAAGCATTAAATCGAGGTCAGCAAGTCGAAAACGAATGGAACACAAGATTTGAAAAATACGCCAAGGAGTACCCGCAACTGGCTTTGGAATGGCAAAAGTTCATGAGCAATGAGTTGCCCGAAGGTTGGGAGAAAAGCCTTCCCGCCTTTGATGTTAAAGGCGGCCCCATGGCAACACGCTCAGCCTCAGGAGAAGTCTTAAATGCCCTGGCCGCCCAAATACCGAATTTGATCGGTGGTGCCGCTGATCTGGCTCCCTCGACCGATACCTATCTCAAAGGACTGGGTGATTTTCTTCAAAATAATCATCACGGAAGGAATCTCCATTTTGGCGTCAGAGAACACGCCATGGGAGCGATTATAAACGGCATGACCCTGCACGGCGGTATCATATCTTTTGGGGCCACTTTTTTTATTTTTTCAGATTACATGCGCCCGGCGATCCGTCTGGCCGCGTTGATGAATATTCCATCCATTTTTGTTTTTACTCATGACTCCATTGCGCTTGGGGAAGATGGTCCCACCCATCAACCTATTGAACAGCTTATCTCCTTACGGGCCATCCCCAACATCACCGTGATCCGTCCGGCAGATGCCAATGAAACACGCGAGGCTTGGGGCTATGCGATAAGAAACCGCCAAGGGCCTGTCCTTTTGGTGTTGACGCGACAGAAATTACCCCTATTGGATCAACATAAATTAGAGTCAGCCAAAAATCTGTCAAAGGGGGCTTATATAGTGTCGCCTTCCAAGGGCCTTGCTCAAATTCTTCTGATGGCCACAGGTTCTGAAGTGTCGCTGGCGCTCGCGGCCCAAAGTAAATTGGCAGAACAAAATATCAGCGCATCAGTCGTCAGCATGCCATGCTTGGAGATTTTTGATGCCCAGCCCCAGGAATATAAGGACGAGGTGCTGCCGCCGTCCATTAAAAAAAGGTTGGTCATCGAAGCTGGCAGTCCAAAAGGTTGGAGAGATTATGTGGGCGATGAGGGTGATATTATAGGAATAAATCGCTTTGGCGCATCTGCACCTGGTCCGGTTGTGCAGGAGAAATTGGGATTTTCTGTTGAAAACGTCGTCAATCACGCGCTTGCTTTACTAAAAACCAGGGGGAAGCCATGAAGATTGGATTAGTCGGACTTGGAAAAATGGGAAGCAATATGGTTTTGAGGCTTTTAAAAGAAAGTCATGAAATAGTTGTTTACGATAGGAGCCCTGATCCTGTGAAGACCTTAGAAAAGCAAGGGGCCCTGGGGGCCGCTTCCCTGCAGGAATTGTTGAAGCAATTACCGGCCCCTAAAATCATTTGGGTCATGGTACCGTCAGGAGACCCTACGATGCAAACCATTAGGGATATTGCCTCGCAATTATCCAAGGGTGACATTGTGATTGATGGGGGCAATTCATATTATAAGAATTCCATTTTGATGGCCAAAGAGTTGGCCAAAAAAGAAATCCATTTTCTGGACGCCGGAACAAGTGGCGGGATATGGGGGCTCGACAAAGGCTATTGCCTGATGGTGGGTGGAGAAAAAGAAATTTTTAAGCAATGCGAACCTATATTCAAGACCCTGTCCCCTAAAGACGGATATCTTCATGTCGGTCCCAACGGCGCAGGGCATTTTGTAAAAATGATCCACAATGGCATTGAATATGGGATGCTTCAAGCCTACGGCGAAGGTTTCGCAATCATGAACGCTTCAAATTACAATCTGGATTTTGCGAAAATTTCCCATTTATGGAACCAGGGAAGTGTCGTGCGTTCCTGGATATTAGAATTGGCAGAGGATGCTTTCTCCAAGAGCCCGAAACTTAAAGAGATCGCACCTTATGTGGATGATTCAGGGGAAGGCCGTTGGACAGTGGCAGAAGCCCTGGAACGCAATGTGTCCGCCCCTATCCTGACCCTTTCCCTTTTGGAACGTTTACGTTCGCGTGAAAAGGAATCTTTTAGCGCGAAAGTGGTCGCGGCACTTCGCAACGAATTCGGAGGTCATGCCATCAAGAAGGCCGAATCTCTAATAAAAAATTAAGGTAACGGCACAATCTGGAATATAAATTTCATTATCTAAAGTAGGAGGCTGTCTGATGAACAAAGACACGGTTCCTTTAAACGTCACTGTTCATGATTGCTTTGATCCCTCAAGGGAGACCCAACCCTGCGGGATCATTATTTTTGGCGCTTCTGGGGACTTGGCACACCGGAAACTATTTCCTGCCTTGTACGACCTGTATTATGCCAAACATCTTCCTGAAAATTTCTTTTTGGTAGGATCAGCCCGGACGAAATGGAATGACAATATATTCCGTGAACGCATATTAAGAATTTTTAGAGAAAAGCAAAAGCCCGACCCTGTCTTACAAAATAAATTTATCGAACATATTTATTACCATACCGCGGAATATTCAGATCCAAATTCATTGAAGTTTTTATCTGAAATGATCAAGGAACTGAGTATCAAATACAAGAGTAATCAAAATCTCATCCTTTATTTTGCAACATCCTCTGATGTCTACAGTGATTTGATCGTGAAATTAGCCGATATTGGATTGATTACGAAAGCCAACTGCGGAGAACCTTGGGTCCATGCGGTCTTTGAAAAACCTTTCGGGCATGATTTAAAATCAGCGCGTACATTAAACAAGACAATCCTCAATGTCCTTGATGAAACCCAGATTTACCGCATTGATCATTACTTAGGCAAGGAAACGGTGCAGAATATCCTGTTGTTCCGTTTTGCCAACACCATTTTTGAACCATTATGGAACAAGGAATATGTGGACCATGTCCAAATAACCGCCTCTGAAGTGCTGGGTGTCGAGCACAGGGCTGGATATTATGACAAATCCGGCCAATTACGGGACATGTTTCAAAATCATATGTTCCAATTGCTCACCCTTGTCGCCATGGAGGCGCCGGTGAGGTTTGCGGCCCAACAGTATCATAATGAAAAAGTTAAATTGGCCCGCGCTATCAGGCACATTCCGAAGGCCAAGATAGGTGAATATGTGGTCCTGGGTCAATATGGAGAAGGGATAATTGATGGCAAAAAAGTCCATGCTTATCGTCAGGAAGAAGGGGTGCCGCCCCATTCCACAACGGAGACCTTCGCCGCCATCAAGGTCCTTATTGATAATCCCCGATGGGAAGGTGTCCCATTCTATCTTAGATCTGGCAAACGGCTTAATCATCCCATGACAGAGATCGCCATCCATTTTAAAAAGCCGCAACACTTAATTTATAAGAATTTAAAATTAGATCAATTGGATCAGAATGTTCTTTCATTTAGGATCCAGCCGGATGAGGGGATCTTTTTGAGCTTTGACGCCAAAAAACCCGGGCCCAAATTGAGCCTGGCCTCAATGAATTTTGGGTTTAATTATAAGGATATCTTTAAAACCCCTCAGATGGGACCTTATGAGAGATTATTATTAGATTGTATCAGAGGAGATCAAATGCTTTTTGTGCGTGAAGACATGGTTGAAGTTTCCTGGAAATTTATAGATTCAATCTTAAAAGAGCATAAAAAATTGATGCCGCAAGTGTTGCCAAACTATGCGTCCGGCTCCTGGGGCCCCGAAGAGGCCAATAAACTCATACAACGGGATGGCAGGCGGTGGCAGGATTTCTAACATGACCCCCTCAACAATCAATATTGCCGGGAATTATGGAGAATTCTGTGCGAAGGTCACAGAAGAGATATTGAATCTTTCAAACAAAAGAATTGGGACAAAGAATTGTTTTACTATAGTTCTTTCCGGTGGTTCCACACCGAAAGGCATTTATCAATGCATGGCGTCTCCTTCCTACAGGAACAAATTCAGGTGGGATAAAATTCATTTTTTCTGGGGCGATGAAAGATGGGTACTTCCTGAAGACCCCAGAAGCAATTACCGCATGGTGTTAGACGCCCTTCTATCAAAGGTCAATGTCCCTTCAGGTAATATCCATCCCATCCAGACCAAGGATTGCAATCTCCAGACTTCAGCGATTTTATATGAAAAAACGATCAGCGATTTCTTTAAATTAACAAAGGCCGGGTTTCCTGTATTTGATCTTCTCTTGCTGGGATTGGGTCAGGACGGACACACGTCTTCTCTTTTTCCTGGTAATCCAGCTCTTTTAGAAAATAACCGTTTAGTGGTTGCCACATCCGCGAAGGGTATACCGGAAAAGCGAATAACCTTGACTCTTCCTGTCATTAACCACGCGCAAACCATTTTCTTTTTAGTCAGCGGTCCCGGCAAGGCAGAAATAGCCGCCAAAGTATTGGAGAATGGGAAAGAGCATACATTTCCGGCCAGTGACATAAGACCGCTCCAGGGGAATGTTCTTTGGTTCCTGGATAAAGCAGCTGCCAGCAGATTGACCATACCGGAGAGATAATATGCCCAAACGGATCGGTATTGCCTCAGACCATGCAGGCTTCCAGTTAAAAGAACAATTGGCCACGTTGTTACGCGAAAGTGCTTATGAGGTCATCGATTTTGGTGATCATAAGCTCAATGGCGATGATGATTACCCGGATTTTGTTGTGCCCCTGGCCCGTGCCGTGGCCAGCACCCAGGTGGACCGTGGCATTGCTGTTTGCGGCAGTGGCGTTGGGGCCTGCATTGCTGCCAACAAAGTGGCGGGCGCGCGTGCGTGCATGATTCATGAAGAATTCTCTGCCCGCCAGGGAGTCGAAGACGATGACATGAATGTGCTTTGCCTAGGGAGCAGGGTGATCGACCAGGCATTAGCCTGGAAATTGGTAACGATATTTCTCGCTTCAACTTTCAGCGGCGCGGAGCGTCATCGCCGCCGTTTGGCCAAGGTGGCGGCATTGGAAAATAAAAATACGGCTTAGACGCGATCAGAAAGGACTAAAATATGTCAATACCCGTTAAAGTCGGCACAAAAGCTCCAGACTTTTCTTTGCCGAGCACTCCGGACCAACATGTGAGCTTGGCTGAATTCAAAGGAAGGAATGTTATTTTAGTATTTTATCCCGCAGATTGGAGCCCTGTGTGCGGGGACCAGCTGGCTGTGTACAATGAGCTTGCGGAAGCCTTTGAAGGCTATAATGCGAGCATGATCTGCATCTCCGTTGATGGTGTTTGGTGTCACAATGCTTTTGCCTATAACCGCAAATTCCATATGCCCTTGCTTTCAGATTTTGAACCAAAGGGGGCCACGGCCAAAGCTTATGGGGTCTATCGGGACAAGGAAGGGATTTCAGAGCGGGCGCTTTTTGTGATCGATGCAGAAGGCTTTGTCCGATGGAGTTATGTTTCTCCCTTAGGCGTCAATCCCGGTGCTGATGGGATCCTTAAAGCCCTTGAAACATTAACGAGCAAAACCATCTAAGGAGCTGGCGATGAACGATAATATGTCAAGATTGGCCATACCCGTCAATGCAGAGGACCATGTTCAGGGATTGGAATCAGCTGAGGTAACATTGGTAGAATACGGAGATTATGAATGTCCCCATTGTGGGCTGGCATATCCGATCATAAAAGCTGTCCAGAAAAAATCAGGCTCAAAGCTTAGATTTGTTTTCCGTAACTTTCCATTAAGCTCAATGCACCCTTTTGCCGAGCTTGCCGCAGAAGTTGCAGAGGTGGCGGGGGCCCAGGGGAAGTTTTGGGAGATGCACGATGCGATTTATGAGAATCAGGATTTGTTAGGGGAAGAAATGTTAGGGGAGCTGGCCCAAAAATTAAAATTAAATATGAATCGTTTCAACGGTGATATTAATACCAGAAAGTTTAAAGACCGCGTCAAAAAAGATTTTATGGGAGGAGTAAAAAGTGGAGTCAACGGCACTCCGTCCCTTTTTATCAATGGCGAACGTTTCGATGGAAGCTTGGATGAGAAGACCCTGTTAAAAGTTATCCGGCAAATGACTTAACATCAGCGGTACTATTTTTTATCATTTCATCGAGGGGTGGAGGCGGATAGCTGGGGCCTGTGAAAGTCGGGAGAAGAATGCGGTGCCAATTGGCCTCAGCGCCCAATTGGGCCAATACACTGAAAAGTCCCCAATAGAGTCTTACATTGGCAAAGAATTCTTCAGGAAGCTGAACGGCTCCTGGTTGAGTCATCTGGCCGGTCACCACTTTGTTCAATTGGGTATAAATGAAGTCAGGAGTAAAATGAAACGGGGCATCTTGATACCAAGGCAGCGCGGTGGAATCGCGATAGTTCTGCAATACGGCCGCAAAATCAAACTTTCCTTCATCTAACACAAAACCCAACTGGCGCGTGGTTTCAGCAAACTCTTCCAAATCATAGTGGATAATGGCCAGGGCTTGTCGTTTCAAATGTTCGACATATTCAACGGGCCATCGCTTAATAAAGCCAAAGTCTAGAAAAGCTATTCTTTTGTCCTTAAGGAATAAAAAGTTGCCTGGATGCGGATCGGCGTGAAAGATGCAGTATTCATGGATTGAGTGCGCGGCAAACCTAAAGATAATAGTGCCGGCACGATTGCGTTCTTCTTGGGTGCTCTGCTGGACAAACTCCCTGAAGCGTTGGCCATCGATGTATTCCATGACAATAACTTCCTCGGTACAAAGGTCCGCATGGACTTCTGGAATAACAATTTCGGGATCGCCGTTAAAGATTTTTCGGAAAGCCATTTGATTTTTGGCCTCCCGCATAAAATCACACTCCGCCAACATGATGGTATGGACTTCGGCGTAGATCTTATCAATGTTTGAAAATCCAAGGACGCTCCGTAAAATAGGGCGCATGCGCTTTAATAAGCGCAAATCAGATTTAACGGCATCCAACAAGCCAGGATAGCGCACCTTGACAATAACAGGACGCCCGCCCTTAAGGACAGCAAAATGGGTTTGGCCAACGACCCCGCTGGCAAACGCCGCGTCGGACCACTCCTCAAAAACCTTGTCAATGGGGCGCTTTAGTTCTCGCTCAACAATGCCGCGAATGATCTTGCCATGGATGGTCGCGCTGGTATCTACCAAGCTTCTTAGGTTTTGACGCATCTCAGATGACAGTCCAGGTGCGGACTGGCCAGTGATCTGGCCCAGTTTCATGAGAGGTCCTTTAAGTTTTCCAAGTTCCCGTGTCAATTTTTGTGCGACGATGCGTTGCAGGTAAGGAGAGCGTCGCGTATGGTCCCACAAACTGGTAATCCCCACCCCAAGCGCGGCTCCCAAGATTTGACCCATCAACTTGGTCAAACTCCACAGGCGCGCCCACGTTGAAATGGCAATTTGTTCCAGGGAAGACTGGGCGTGAATCTCTGCAATTTGCAAGTCGAGGCGTTGCGGATGCTTCGATGGTTGCAGATTACTTCCCCGGGGAAATAAATGGTGTGTTTGATAGAGGCCCAAGAGAAATACCACTTTTTCGTGGGCAAACATCCCCATATGCGTGGCATCGGTCAATTCCGTCAATTCTCGGAACGACCATGAAGCTGTGAGTGTGTTTTGAACATCCTGACGGTGTACATCCGGAATATCTTTGATGAGCAAGGCAGGAAATTCGGAAGGTGTATCAGGATGAGACGGTCGTGCATGATCAAAAATCCAGACTCCCGCGTTTTGTTCCTCTCGAATGCGTGCCATCCGTTCTAAACATTGCTTTACCTCGTGCATGGAGGGGAGATGATGGAGGGCAAAAAGACTGCTTATCAGATGGACCCGTTCGTTCTTGGGCGCGGTAAAGGTGGTCATGTCACTTTTGATTAAGGTCACGCGTGGGCTTAAATGTGTGCGTTCAAGCATACGGTTGCCTACAGCGATCATCTCTTCAGAGAGGTCGAAGCCGATAATGCGGACATCCGGACGCATTTGGGCGAAGTAGCGTAAGTACTGCCCTGAGCCTGATCCAAAATCGACCACCAAACCGCCTAGCGGTGTCATCTGGCTCATCCGCAGCGCATTGAAATGATAGATGGGGCGAATCGATCCTTTATCCGAGCCTTCTTCGTGAAAAGTCTTTACCTGATCGGGGTCATCCATGACGATCAAAGGCTCCGGTACACGTGCTAATCGCGGGGGCTGTTGTTCGCGCCAAATCATGCGTAGCATCCGTTGCCAGTGAGGCGCCTTGGTCGTATCGCTATTTTTGATATTGGGATTTTTCACTAATCTAAAATATACGCCTCCTTGCATTCGGTATCAATAAGAAAATGATTTTAGATTTTACTCTCCAATTTAGAGTTTTTGCTATAGTTTTTCCCCTAATTTATGTTCTAATAGGGTATGAATGAAAAGGGGGAGGGTCCAATACAATATTGGCAATTTAATTACATCCGACTCAGTATTATTCTCTTTGTTGCGATACTCACCTTCTTTTTAATGCTTTCTATTTCTCCTAAACGTACTTGCGGAGATTTCCATGTTTATTATGCTTCCAGCCATAATTATTTATCAGGTAATCCTATATATATTGCACACGAGGGCATTGAAGAATTTAAATACTCCCCTTTGTTCGCCTTGGTCTTTTCTCCCTTCACCATGCTTCAGGAGCATTCAGCGCTCTATCTCTGGAGTGTTTTAAATATTTTCCTGCTTTATCTCATATTTTATCTTTTTTATAAGCTTAAGTTGGTATCATTCGCTACTCCCAGAGATCTGTTATTGATCTTTTGTCTCTTTGCGTTGACTGGTCGTTTTATTTTCGAAAATATTAAGATTGGGCAGATTAATATTCTTTTGTGCTGCCTTTTGGTCTTAACAATGTATTGGGAGAAGAGTCAAAAGGACTTTTTGGCGTCTATAGCTTTGGCTTTTAGTCTCATGATCAAATTCTTTCCGCTTCTGTTTCTGGTTTACTTTCTTTTAAAAAGACGCTTTAGATTAGCCGGGCTCACTGGTTTAATGGTTGTGTTCTTTTTGCTTTTGCCTTCGATCTATTCAGGGTTAAGTCTTAATCTAAAATATATCCATGAGTGGTTTTTGTTGCTAAAGCTCACGCCGGCCCCTCTGTTATATTCTGTGAAGAACAATTCCTTTTTATCGTTTTATTCTTGGGTTTATATAGCCGGGCATGGCATCTATTATATTTTTGATTATGGTTTGATTAAAACCGGCCTAACGTCTGCGGTTTACTGGGCCTGGGCTGGCACTTGTTTTGTCTTCTTTGCGGGGTTCTTTTATGACACCATTGTCATGCGCAATGATAAAGCTCAAATATCTTATTGGGACTATGCCTGTCTTTTTGTATGTTGCCTATTATTTAATCCCTTGGCCTATTTAAACGCACTTGTTCTGCTCATCGTTCCTTATTTCTTTGTTCTACGCTATTTGATTTATTCAAAATGGCGCGGCAAATATATTCTTCCTATTGCGTTCCTTGTTCTTCTAGGGCTTATTCTAAATATTGTTGATCACAAGATGTTTTATAAGGATATTTATCAGTATTACGTCATACTCCAATATAAGCCTTTGATGTGGACCATGATTTTTCTTTATTTCAGTTTATGCATCTGTAAGAGATCTGAATGTTAAAGTTGAAAAAAAAGGAACTTTTCCGGGCTAGTGCTTGTCTAAGTTAGTGAAGGAGGAGACAAGATGAGCTGTAACCGGATCCAGGAATTCCTTTTGACTGATTATATTGATGGCCAGATGAAGGATGCGCCAAGACTTCTCGTGGATGAACATCTACGTTATTGCCATGCCTGTAATGATTTCTTAATAAAAGTTAAGAGAGAAATTGTTTATCCCTTAACCCATGCCTCCCATACCGCTCCCGAAACGTCTCTTTGGGCACGGATAAAAGAAGACATTGAAGCGGAGCAACGGCAACATATTAAAGAGAGCTTAACACCTGGTTTCTGGAAAAGGCTTGGGGCCACTTTCCATGTTCCCAGGCCAGCTTTTGCTTTGGCCAGCATCGTGACCATGCTTTTTATGATAGGTTCCATAGGTCAATTGTTTCTTTATACAACGCCTTTGAAGATTAACGGAGGTGACCAAGCGGCCTATATTGGCTCCTTAATCGGAGATACTTCCGACCTTGATATGGCCAATGGCAAGGATTCCCAGACACCTATTGAGAAATATTTTTTGTAGATTAACGCCAGAAACGATGTAATCACTTTGTCCCCGCACCTGCAAAAACTCAGAAATCATGCGCCTGAGTTTTGTATCTTCTGACAAGAAGACAGGTGCGGTTTTTTTTTGCCGGCATGGGACATATAAGATTTTTTTCCTTATAAGGGATGTTTTATTGTAAACTATTCTCCAGCTCGTTTGCAGGGGACGAGCTCGTCTCAGCCCGGAATACCCATGAAAGGAAATGACTATGCCAGAAATTAAAGCCTATGGCGTTTTAGGGGCCACACAATCCTTGGGGCCAATCCAAATTAATCGTCGAGAAGCAGGGGAT